>CANIYR010000103.1 GCA_947471825.1 Phycisphaeraceae bacterium
CTCGCCCGCCGGATGCAAGTCCTGCGGATAGCGAACCAGCGATGGTTTGCCAAACTCTCCGACTGTTCCCTTGTCAACGACCCCGTTGTTCAAGAACCCGCCCACAAGGCGGGTTTTTTCATGGCTTGGAATTATGCGAGAATGCCGTCATGACATGGGTTCCAATGGTTCGTCTGGTCTTTTTGGCCTTGGCATTGCAGACCTTGGCCTTGGCCGCCTGCGCCCGCCAGCCGGCCTTTGGGGTTGCGCATGCGTATGTTGTCAGGGGCCAAGTGGTGCAGTTGCCCATGCCTGGCAAACCCGGCTCGGATTTCTATGTCAGCCACGAAACCATCCCGGATTTTTACGATGCCGAGGGGCAAAAGGTTGGCATGGCGGCCATGATCATGCCCTTTCCATGTTCCGATCGCGGAAAACTGGCGGATTTGAAGGTTGGCGACAAAATCCAAATGACGGTGCTGGTCTCCCGGGATTTGCTGCAGTGGGACATCTCGGCGCTTATCAAATTGCCCGCTGAAACGCCCCTTCAGTTAGCCCGTTGAATTCAAGACCGGGTCAGAATTTGATGGCCACACCCAACTGCAACGCACCGTATGACTCGGTGCCCTTTTGTTCACGGAATTGCCTGGTCTGGTAAGTCAGGCCGTAGCCAACCTCCACTTTGGACCGGCCCCAGTCGCCGCTCCAGCGCAGGCCCAGTGTCGCGTCCGCGCGCAGAGGCTCGCCATTTATGGCGCTGCCCGCCGCCGTGCGCGCCCCGTGCACCATGCTGCCGTCGGTGAAGGCGTCATGGGCAACCGTCCGTGCGCTGGTGCGCGCATAGATATAAAACGAGGAGCCTTGGGGATTGGCGGTGGGGGTGCCCGGATCAGTCAGGCGTGGCGGACCGAAATCACGGGGCAGGTTGACCCCGAAGCGGGCCGTGCAACCCACTTCGGCAAAATCGTAAACAGTCCCCAGTGCCAGCGTGCTTTCGGGTATCAAGTCCCACTGGTAGTCCTTGTTGTGCGGGGCGCTGAAAAAATCCTGGTCCAAGGCCCATTTTCGCCGCACATACAACTCGGCTGTCGGCTCATCCCGAACCTGGTTGCGCCAGCCGTCATTCGGCCGGCCCATGAAGTGGTTGTGAACCCATTGCTGCGTCTGATAACCTTTGGCAGAAGGACCGATGAGGCCCGCATTCAGCTCGACGTGTTCCAGGCTGCGCACATGGGGCGCCCCGGCAAAGGCGGTTTCCCTCTGCCAAAACCCGCCGCAGTAGATGTAGCCGGCGAAACCCATGTCATCGGCAATCGGGGCTGGCGTCGTGATGTCGCGCGGCGTGAATAGCAATTGCCCGCATACCAAGCCGCCGCCGGTTTGGGTTGCCGTCGGTGCGGCATCCACCACATCCCAGAAAGGGATGGCGTCTGAAACCTGCTCAAGCCATTTCGGGCGATCCAAGAGCGCACTGCTCAGGCCATTGGTGTAATGTCCGTCATAGCCTGCCGTCGGATTGTGGTAGGCGCCGTCATTTTCCCAAAAAATGCGGAAAACAGGGGTGGATGACGGTTCGGAGGCAAGGGGGGCGGGGGCATCACCGGCCCAAGCGGAAGGCAGGATGGCCGAAGTCATCAACAAGGTCAGCAGCGCGGGGGATGGGTGTGTCATGGGGATTGGTGCGGAGCGCCAACGGGCAAGTCGCATAGAATGGAAGACATGCGGGAATCCATTGGCAAAGACGCGGCCATTTTAGTCGCTGTGGGCGTGGTTGCCCGCAGCGGTCGCGTGTTGGTGACCCGCCGTCGTGAAGGCCAGGTTCTGGCCGGATGGTGGGAATTTCCCGGGGGCAAGGTGGATCCGGGCGAACATCTCGAGGCGGCCTTGACGCGTGAATTGCGCGAAGAAGTGGGCATTGAAGCGGCCGCCGTCCAGGCGTTGCCCCCCATCCGTCATCAGTATCCGCATGGCACCGTCCATTTGCATCCTTTTTTGGCCCGTTGCGTGTCGGGCGAACCCGCGCCCTTGGAGGTGGCCGCCTGCCGTTGGGTGACCCGTGATGAATTGCGAAAACTGGACATGCTGCCCGGCAACAAATCCTTGGTGGATGCATTGCTTGACGACTGGTCCGCGGTTGACGGGGTGCAATAAAAAAGGGACCCAACGGGCCCTTTTTTGTTTCAAAAATCAAGCGCGTGGAGTGTCTTCGAGCCGGCCAAAGACCATTCGCCCGGCAGCTGTCTGCAGGCTGCTGGTGACCACCAGTTTGGCGCGCTGGCCGATTTGGGCGCGTGCATTTTCAGCCACGACCATGGTCCCGTCATCAAGATAGCCCACCGCCTGGCTCGGGCCTTCCCCGGGGCGGATAAGCGCGACTTCAAGCAGTTCACCCGGAAGGGCGGTCGGCTTGAGCGCCATCGCCAACTGATTCAGGTTGATGGTCGGAATCTTGTTGATTTCCGCAACTTTTATCAGGTTGACATCATTGGTCATCAGCCGCGCCTGTATTTCGGCGGCCATTTCCAGCAACTGCTGGTCGACCGGATTGTTGCTGTGGGCACTGTCCTCGATGCGGATGTCATTGTTCGGGTTTTCCTGAAGTTTTCGCAGCACATCAAGTCCGCGCCGTCCGCGTCCGCGCTTGAGTTTGTCGGAGGAATCAGCCAGGTGCTGCATTTCCTCCACCACAAAGCGCGGCACCAGCAGGGTGCCCTGGAAAAAGTGCGTGGCCAGCACATCGGCGATGCGGCCGTCCACCAGCACCGAGGTGTCCAGCAGCACCGGGCGTTGCCCGCGGATTTGCCGGTTGAATTCGATGTAGGGAATCACAAAACGGAAGTCATCCTTGGTCTGCAGGACCAAGGATGTGGACACATACACGCAACCCAAGCCGATAAGCACCTTGACGCCGTGAAGGATGTTGGTGAAAGCCGCCAAATTCGCCATCTGGCCGGCATACTGCTTCACCTGCGTGTCGATGACCTGCTTGGCTTGCTCGTTCAGGCTCATGTATTCCAGCGAATTGGGCTGCACTTGGGGCACGGTTGCCGTCACCGCGGGTTGGGTCAGCACGGCGAACAAGTCCACCACGAAAGAAAGCGCAAAAGCGGCGAGCAATCCGGCCAGCAGGCCCAGGAACAGTCCGGAAACGGAGGAAAGGTTTTTCTTGCGCACCAGGGCATCAATGAAAATAAGGCCGCTGGACAAGGCCACCGCAACCAGCAACATGACGGTGATGCGGTGGAAGTCCGCCCCACCCTCTTTTTGGAATGACAGCACGTAAAAACCGGCTATGGAAGCCGAAAGCAGGATGTAGAGACCGCGCAAAAAATAAAGAACCATGGTGGATGTGCCAATAAAAACGGGCGAATGGAATAAGGATGCCGGAAAGTTTAACGGACTTCAGCCCCGCGCCATAGGCACCGTATCCCAAGGTTTTTTTTCGCCATGGGAATCAAAGAAAAGCCCAATCTCCCCGCCAGACACACCATATCCACAGCCACAAGTTAACCAAAGCATGAGACCAGATGGCCGGCCCCAGTCCGGCCGGCTTCGGCCGGTTTGAGAGGGCCAGCAGCGCATGCCAGACCAACCCTGCCACAGCCGCCCCGGCCCAGTCCACCCGTTGGTGGTTCAAGGCGAAAAACAATGTGGAAATGGCGATTCCGACCCAAGTCACGCGTCCAACCGCGGGTGTGCTTTGCTGGTGATGCCAAGTTGCGGCGCGCAAAACCCGATCGGCCCAGCCCCCGATCCATGGCCAATCCGAAATGACTTGAAGAAACGGCCTCGCCGCGGATCGCCAAGTGGGGAAGGCGCGCGCAATGGCGCAGCGAAACAGCAATTCCTCAATGCATGGCACCACAAAAACCATCCCCAAAAGGCGCAAGCCAAGGACCGTGCGGCCAAGTGCGGGGTGTTCCGCCAGCAACCCGGCCAATGCCGAGGTGCCCGATCCGGCCATCGGTGATCCGGTTCGGATGCTGTGCATGGCATGATCCCAGTTGCCCCGGCACCACCAGCCCAAAAGCAGCCACGAGACAAGGACGATCAAAGCTGCCGGCAAAGCCGCCCAATGGAATTTGGCCGAAAGTTCGGGCAACAAGCCCCGCCACCGCCAGAGCAGGCCGGCGGTGGCCGTGATCTGCGCCGCATGTATCAATGGAAGCAACACCGGCGCCCACTCGGCTGCCGCGTGCGCCATCGCCAGAAAAAGCAGCCACACCAAGAGGGGTGCCAACCGCGGCACCCACCATTGCCGGGCTGCCCTGGCATCGGCTTGCTGCAAAAAGGTGCGTGGTGGCGAAGGGGGTGGGGTGGGAGGCATTGCGCGGAAAGCATATCGGGTTGGCTGCGGTACTCGCGGAAAACCCCTCTACAATGGGCCTGTGCAAAGCCATCATTCCATCATGATTGCCGAATCCCCAAGCCCCGAATGGTTGCTGGACAACCTGTGGCCCCTGGCGGCAACCTTGGTTTGCGCCTTTGCCATTCTGCGCCTGCTGGGGCGCCAGTTCGGCAAAAAAAGGATGATCCAGGCATCATGGGCCTGCGTGGGGCTGCTGGCCATCCTCCTGGCCGCCAGGCTGGCGTTTGAAACCACCGACAAAAAATTGGAACGCCAAACCCGCGAATTGGCGGAGTCCTGCGTGGGGCCGGATCTGGCGAAATTCAACCGCTTGGCGGATGGCGCAATCAAACTCACCCTCCGGGATGGCGCCCGTGTGGCGTTGCGCGGTCCGCAGGTGCGAACGGCACTCCAAGTGGCCGGCGTCCGGGCGGTCAGTTGCTCGGCCTTTGAAGTGGTCCGCCGCGAGGGCGACCCCCTGGTCGCCGTTCAGGTGAGCGTCAGCGGTGAGACGAGCAAGTGGCATGGATGGGGTTTGACGACCTGGGAGGTGTATTGGCAGAAGACTCCCGATGGCTGGCATGCGGTGGAGATGCGCCTGGTCAATGTGCCGGGCGGCCCGGGCATGATCGGTTCGCTGCAGATTCCGCATTGAGTTTGAAGATGAGCCGACCCTTTCGCCTGATTCTGGCCAGCCAATCCCCGCGCCGGGCGCAATTGCTGCGCGAGGCGGGGTTTGCTTTTGAACAAACGTCGCCGCCTTTCGCCGATCCCGACCAGCCGGCTCCTCACCCTGATCCGGCCGCTTTTGTGGCGGAATTGGCGCTCAAAAAGGCGCGAAGCTTGCGGGCCGGCTTGGACGGCGAAGCGGTCATCCTGTCGGCCGACACCGTTTGCGTGGATGAAGCGGGCAACCTGCTTGGCAAGCCATGCGACCGCGGCGATGCCGGGCGCATGCTGCGCCTGCTCGCCGGCGGTCGTCAGCGGGTGCTGACCGGGGTGGCGATCCTGGGGCCGGGGGGCCAAACGGTGAATTTCACCGACGAGGCCGTGGTGCGCTGCGGGCCGGTGACCGAGACGCAGATCCAGGCTGCGCTGGATGCCAACGGCTGGCAGGGCAAGGCCGGCGGCTACAACCTGTTCGACCTGCAGGCGGCGGGTTGGCCTTTGGAGGTCGAGGGGGATGAGACGGCGGTGGTGGGGTTGCCGATGAAACGGGTGGCGCCTGAATTGGTGAAAAAGGGGATGGTGAGCAAAGCGTGACTTTGAAGCCCGGGCCGGGCCACCCCATTCCCCGCTAAAATCCCCGCCCCATGTCCCAATCCAAATTCATCCTCGCCCTCTGCCAGCACGCCTCGCCGGAAAACGCGTCCAAGGATGCGATTTTCGCCGTCTTCGAGCGACAGGCCCGCGAAGCGGCCGCCAAGGGCGCCAAGCTCATCGTCACCCAGGAATTGTTCCTGGCATGGTATTTCTGCCAAGGGCTCGACGAATCCCGCTTTGGCTACGCCGAGACCATCCCCGGCCCGTCCTCCCAGAAGGTTGCCGCGCTGGCCAAGGAACTCAAAGTCACCATTCACGCCTCGCTTTACGAAAAGGCGGCCGATGGCTTGTACTTCAACACCTCGGTCACTTTCGGCCCCGATGGCGCCCTGCTTGGCACCTACCGCAAGATGCACATCCCGCATGATCCGCGGTTCGAGGAGAAGTACTACTTCGCCCCCGGCGACTTGGGTTTCCAGTGCCAGGAAACGCCGGTGGTCAAACTCGGCCCCTTGGTGTGCTGGGACCAGTGGTACCCCGAGGCCGCCCGCGCCACCGCGCTCAAGGGCGCGCAACTCTTGGCCTACCCGACGGCCATCGGCTA
>CANIYR010000104.1 GCA_947471825.1 Phycisphaeraceae bacterium
CGCATGATGACAATGCCATCGGGTCCGCCGATCAGCAATTCGGGAACCGCCACGTCCAGGCGCAGGCCGCGCCGGCGCAGTTCCAAGCGCAGTTCCATCGGGCTGCGCATCGCCGGCGCCTCGGGTTTGGGGCCGGCCGGTGCCGCACCGGCTTCTTCCCGCACCAGTTCCGCCAGCTCATCCTGGGCTGATTGCGGCGCAGGCGTGTCCGCCTGGGCCGGCTCGCTGCCGCAAAGGCACAGTGTCCAGGGCTCGCCTTCACTTGCGGCATCGGGATCGGCGGCA
Organism: Phycisphaeraceae bacterium; assembly: GCA_947471825.1. Taxonomy (GTDB): domain Bacteria; phylum Planctomycetota; class Phycisphaerae; order Phycisphaerales; family Phycisphaeraceae; genus CANIYR01. The sequence goes on from CANIYR010000104.1 coordinate 286, forward strand.
TGGCCGGCGTTTTCGGCGGAATAGTCCCACTCCAAGGGGCGCAGGGCGGTCAGTGCGCTGTCTTCGGTTTCCTCCATGTCCAGCACGCAGCGGCCGGTGCGGATCATTTCGCGCAGCAGATGGCGTGCTGCGCCCTCGGGGCAGCGGAAAATGGACGGGCCGCGGTTGCCCAGTTCGATTGTCATGCGGTCGCCGCCGTCCTGCTCGGAGATGGCGTTGCCGCCCATGAGCAGTCCGCACAGCCGGCGGTCGTCGGCGTCATAAAGGCCGCGCACCACCGAAGACGACAGGCGCAGGGGTTTCGGGCGGCTCCATCCGGCGGCGCCGGCGGTGCGCTGGCGGACCTCCACCACCAGCGCCTGGTGGCGGGCGGAGAGTTTTGCGCGCACGGCATAGTGCACCCGGCGCGGCATGGTGATCGATTCGGCCTGGGTCTCGCCGGCCATCGGTTTGATGAGATCCAGCCGTGCTGCCCAAGCCGGTTGGTTGGCGTTGGCCACGCCCGCGGGGGAGGATGCCGCGCGTTTCTTGGCGCGCGGCGGGCGTGGCTTGAGCGCCAGGTAATGGCCGGCCAAAGCGGCGGTGTTCTCCGCCGATTGGGCCAGTTCGACAATTTTGAGGAAGGCTGCCCACACGCATTCGCAAAGGATGCCAGCCTTGAAGGCGGTGGTGTCGCAATCCACCGTGGCGGCGCCACCTTCCTCCCTCAGGCAGACGACTTGGGTTTTGCCGCCCTCGCGGCCCTCGGCCAGCACGCGGAAAGTTTCACCCGGACCTGGCGGGGCGAGCCGCACCTTGCCAAGATTGAACAGTTCACGGCCGCGGGACTTGGCGTCGGAATGGAAGTGGGGGGACCAAGCGGCCAGTTGATTCATGGGTGTGATGGCGATGCGGGTCGCCGGCAAATGAGACGGGTTTGGGAGGGGGGAGAGGTTAGGTTGCCGCGCCCTTCTTGGCAAACATCCCCGCGTGGAATCCTCCGTTTGACACCCGCCGATAAATCACCATAATTCCCAGCCCCGTCGCGCTAGTAGCTCAGTTGGTTAGAGCATACGATTGATAATCGTAAGGTCGCAGGTTCGAGTCCTGCCTGGCGCACTGGTCTGGTGTCCGTGATTCAAAGAATCCGGACCCAGCCCATCCCTCCAACGCCGTGTCGCCCAAGAATGTCTTGCGTGGCCGGCCGTTTGGACCCTGTTCCTTCATTTGTGCCGGCGCCTGCGGTGTTCGGGTGTCTTCGCGCAAAGGGTGTTTTCACATCCATGAGGCACATTCCCTTGGCGATTTTCACTGTATTTATGGCTCAAAAAAACACCCCGACTGCGGCCAAGAAAAAATCCACGGCGACCCAAGCTGCCACCGCCAAATCCTCGCCCAAAGGCGCCTTGGAAAAAACCGCCAAGCCTGCCGCCAAGGCGGCGCCAAAGGGGTCCGTCAAGCCGGCAGGCAAGTCCCCGCCCAAACCCGCCCCCAAACCCAAAACAGCCCGGCCGTCCCCATCGCCGGTTTCCAAGGCGGCCTCACCATCCGCCAAGGTTGCGGTGCCCAAGGCCAAGAAATCCGCTGCTTTGCCAGCCCCATCTGCCACGTCGGCGCCTTCGGTTGCCTTGCCTGCGCCAGCCCCCGTGCAAGCCTCTTTGCCGGCCACCGCCGTCCCGGCCTTTCCCCCGCGCCGCACCTTTGTCAAGCCCAACTGGCAGCGCCGCACCGGTTCGGTGATGACGTCCGATGACTTGGGTGCCTCCAACTCCGCAGTGGCGGCCGTTCCGGCCTCGTTCGGCGGCCGCCCGGCCCATGCGCAACCCCGGACACCGGATTCGGCCGCAGACATCCGGTCTGCGGCCGTGGCTCCGGCGGTTCATGCCGTGCCCAAGTTGGCGCCGGCGGCGGCGCACACCCCTGCCGAGCGTCCGCCGGCACCCGTGCGCCCCGCCCTGCCCCCGCCTGCTCCCGAGGTGCTGGAGTATTTCACCGGCATCCTTGAATTCGGCCGCAAGGAGAATTCCGAAGGCCGCCTGCGCCAGTTGGATGGCACCTACATCGCCGATGCGCTGGATCCGGTCGTGGGCATGCACCAGATTGAAAAGTACAACCTCCGCCCCGGTTTGAAAGTCAAGGTGTCCCTCGGCAAGCCTTTTGGCGGCGGCCCGTCCCCTTATGCCGGCCCGCACAACGGCCCGTTTGGCAAAAAGAACAAAGGCGGCAGCGGCCGCGACGCCCTGCGCATCGATCCCATGGCCCGCCGCGTGCGCGACATTGTCGAGGTGGAAGGCATGCCGCCGGAAACCTGGGCCGCCGGCCGCGACTTCAACAAGCTGACCATCGTGATGCCCGAGCCACGCCTGGCGCTCGAATACCCGGGCTGCCCGCCGGCATGCCGTTTCATCGATCTGTTCTGCCCGATCGGCAAGGGCACCCGCGGCATGATCGTTTCGCCGCCCAAAGCCGGCAAGACGACCCTGCTCCAGCAGATCGCCACCGCGCTGCACAAGAACCATCCGCAGCTGGAAGTCTTCGCGCTTTTGATTGACGAGCGGCCGGAGGAAGTCACCGATTTCCGCCGCAATGTGCCGGTCACCGTGTGGGCCAGCAGCAACGACCATCCGCCTGAAAAACATGTGGGTCTTGCCATCGCCGCCATCGAGCGCTGCAAGCGCCTGGCCGAAATGGGCAGGGATGTGGTGGTGCTGCTTGATTCACTCACCCGCCTGGGCCGCGCCTTCAACGTGGCGCCCAACATCATCGGCACGGGCAAAACCTTGTCGGGCGGTTTGGATGCCGGCGCCCTGGGCGTCCCCAAGCAGCTGTTCGGGGCGGCCCGCCGCTTTGAGGAGGGCGGGAGCCTGACCATCATCGCCACCGCGCTCGTTGACACCGGTTCGCGCGGCGACCAGGTGATCTTCGAGGAATTCAAGGGCACCGGCAACATGGAACTCATCCTGGACCGCCGCATCGCCGAGCAGCGCCTGTTCCCGGCCATGGATCTGGCCGCCAGCGGCACCCGCAACGACCAGAAACTGATGAGCGTGCACGAGCTTGAAACGGTGACCGCCCTGCGCCGCCGTCTGCTCAGCATGCCGCCCCCGCAGCAGATGGAGCAATTGCTCAAAGCCGTGGCCCGTTACAAGACCAACGCGGACCTGGTTGGCGACCCCAATTCGGTGGCCAAGGCGTGACAGCGGCATCGGCTGCCTCCCGCGTGTGAAAAGATTCAACCCAAAACAACGCCCGTCGCCCATGCGGGGGGCGTTGTTTCGCATTCAGGCCAGCAAAGCTTTCACGATTTCCCCCGGATCTTCACTGCCGCACACCGCCGCGCTCACCGCCAGCCCCAAGGCCCCGGCGGCACGAACCTCCGCCGCATTGGCAGGGGAAATGCCGCCGATGGCCAGATGCGGCGGCAGACCGGGCGTGGCGAGGTACGACCGCAAATAATCCGGGCCGGCCACCGGCTTGTCCTTGGTGGCTGTCGGGAACATCGGGCCCACCCCGCAGTAATCCGCGCCGTCGGCCTTGGCCTGCCGCGCATCGGCCGGCGACGAGGTGGAAACGCCAATCAGCAATTGCCGGCCGGCCAAGCGGCGCACCTGCGCCACGGAAAGGTCATGCGGGCCGATGTGCACGCCGTCGGCGCCGGCCAAAAGGGCGATGTCCGGCCGGTCGTTGACGATCACGCTGGCACCCGTCCCGGCTGCGCGCGTGCGGGCGACCACACGGCCGGCGTGATCCAGTAGGGGTCCGGATTCCAGTGTTTTTTCCCTGACCTGGATGCAGTCGGCGCCGGCCAGGAGGGCTTCGCCCAGCACATGCTCCCAGGGCAGCCGGCACATCGCCCGGGTGAGCAGCACGCACAGCCGCCATTGGCGGGCGCGGCCTGAGGATAGGCGTGCGTTCAGCCGATGCTCCAGCGTATAGCCGCGGTAGCGCAGTTGTTCAAGTCCGGCGGCGATGCCCGGGCCGCCGGGCAGGGTCTTGGCATATTCCTCCATCACCCGCAGGGCCTCGGACAGCCGTTTGCCGGCTGCCAGCGCCACTTCCGCAGCCGAGCCGCGCACGCCTTCCGACGCCATGGTGATGGCAGTGCCGACATCGCCTGGGGTGTCGCGGTGGAATGCCATTCCAGCCAGCGGCGATAGGGTGGCGGCCAGGTCATGGCGCAGTGATTTGATCGATTCCGACAGCACGGCATCGTCCAGCAGGAAGCGGGCGGCGTCCTCCATCGTCCGCATGGCTTCGCGGGCACGGTTGGCGTTGGCATCCATCAGGCGCAGGAGCATGGGCATGGCGTCGGGGCAAGGTGTGAAAGGGAAGCCGCAGGTTCATGCGGCGCATTGGCGCGCACCGGCTGGGTGCGGGCCAGGATGGACGTGCCAAGGGTCATGGCCGCCACGCACCAGGCGGCCCAGCAGGCCACGGCCACCGGCGGGGAGTGAATGGCGGCGAACAGGGCGCCGGCGACGGCGATCAAAAGCAGGATGACCCCCACCGAGAGCGTGGTGGAGAGGGAGACGGCATGCAGGGCGCGGCCGATGTCGGGGTTGGGCGCCCATTCGGGGTGGCGGCGCAGGACCAAAAGTACGGTGGGCAGGGCGACCGACAAGGCCAGGGTGAGCAGGATCATGACCCAGCGGGTGCCGATCCAGAATTTGGCGTAGTGGCCCACCGAGGCCAGGTCGGTCATGCGACGGAGCAGCTGCCCCAGCAGGATGGCGCCGGGCGGAATGGCGGTGAGCAGGGTCGCCGGATCGGAGTTGGCGGTGGGGGCGAGCACCAGCAGCACGCATACGGCGACAAACCATGACCAGCCGATCAGCATGCGCTGGCGGACCCCGCGCGAAGAGGTGCTGAAAGGCTGCAGGAGGGCGCCGGGCAGCCAGGTGGCCCACACCGCAAAGGCGGCGCCCATGATGGCCAGCCGCCACAGTCCCTCGTGGAAAAAATCCACCCAGCCTCCCGGCGGCAGGCGCGGGGCCAGCTGCGCGAGCCAGTTGCTGGCCGCTGATGCGTCGTGCAGGTGGACGAAGATCGCCCACGGCGTCACGGTCAGGGCCGCCGCCAGCACCGCGGCCAGCACACCCAAGCCGTGCCCCACGCGGTGCGGGCACACGAACACGATGACCAAGAGGGGAATCAGCGCCGGCGGGAGTGCCATCGGGCCGCCGACCAGAATGGCCGCCCCCAGTGCCAGTCCGCACAAAAGCCAGCCGGTGATCTGGCGCGCGATGCCGGGCAGGTCTCGCAGCGGGCGCATGGCCCACAGGGCGGCGGCCACGGCCAGCATGGAGCAGCCCATCTGCAGGCCTTCGGGTCTGGCTTGCCGGAAATAGAACGCGGTCAGCGGCATGGCCGCGAAGATCACGCCGGCCAAGGTGCCGGTGGACAGGCCGCCGATGCTGAAGCCGCACCAGAACACCGCCGCCACGGTCAGGAGGCCCATGCAGGCGGACACCAGCCGTGCCCTGAATCGGAGGTCTGTGGTGGAGGCATGGGCGGGGTCGAGCGTGGCCCCGGCGGTCAGATGGGCCCAAGTGATGCCCGGCGGGGTCTGGTAATCCGGCTTGCCGTCCTTGAGCGGGGTCAGGCGTTCCATGGACACCGCCTCGCTGCCGAACTCGCGCTGGCGGTCGGCGGCGGCTTGGCTGGCATCCACCGTGCGGGACTCGGCCTCGGACATGAACGGCGTGTCCTGCAGGTTGCTGAACAGGGGCAGTCCGGCCAACAGCAGCATGCCAATGAAGCGCCACCAGAAATCCATCCGGCCGGCCGGCTCGAAATCGGGCTGGCTTTCCAAGGGGACACCGGGTTCTTCGGAGTCGGGCAATTCCTCCGGCATCACCAGTTGCGGTGCTTCGACCTGCACCGGCACCGGTGCGCAGGCCGCCTGCTCGCGCGCCGCCCCG
>CANIYR010000105.1 GCA_947471825.1 Phycisphaeraceae bacterium
GCCACCGAGTCGGCGCCGCCGGAAACCGCCAGCAGAACCGCATCGCCTTCCGCCACGCCGCATTTTTGACGCAAGCCGGCGGAGAGTGCGCGAAGCCAGGGGTGGTAGGCGGGGGAAGGCATGGGGGTGGCACAGGCTTCAGCCCGTGTTGCATGGAGGATCAAACGCCCGACTTTGCCGGGTCATGGGCCAAAGCCCATGCTACTTTCGCCGCTTCCAGCACCACGCGCACCGGCACCCGGTGTTCCTTGGCGCAGCGGTCGGCATCCTCGAATTCGGGTTTGCAGGACACCCGAAGCCCGCCCAAGGCGCCCTGTTTCATGCGGATGTCGCCGAAGGGCGTTGACACGGCAACCAGCGTGCGCTCCAAAACCAGCCGGTCCTTGGGCGCAAAACGGCAGCCGAAGGCACCGGTTTCCTCCAGCAGTTTTTGCGCCAGGCGTTTTTGGTCGGTCTCGGCGGCCAGGAGCGACAGCGTGAAGCCTGGCCGGCCTTTTTTCATCACGATGGGCTGGGCCCACGCGTCGAGTGCGCCGGCCGCCAGCAGGGATGCGATGGCGGCGGCGATTTCTTCGCCGGTGCGGTCGTCCAGGTTGGCCGATATTTCGATGACGCGGTCGGGGGTGCCCATGGTGAAATCATAGACGGGCCGGGGCAGGCTTTGAATCCCGCCGCCAAGCCCGATGAAAGCCCGTAAAATTCCGCATCCTTTCCCTCCCCGGAGCCCCCATGCCCCTGTCGTCCGCATCCATTGAAGGCACCTACACCGCCCTGGTCACCCCCTTTGCCAAGGGCAAGGTGGATTTCACCCGTTTCAAGGCCAACATCGAGGCCCAGGTCCGGGCCGGGGTGACCGGCATCGTGCCGGTGGGCACCACCGGCGAGTCGCCGACGCTCTCGCACGACGAGCATTGCAAGGTGATCGAGGTGGCGGTCAAAGCCGCCCGCGGCCGCGTGCAGGTGGTTGCCGGCACGGGTTCCAATTGCACCGCCGAGGCGGTGGATTACACCCGGCACGCCAGGAAGGCCGGCGCCGACGCCGCCCTCATGGTCAACCCCTATTACAACAAGCCGACGCAGGAAGGCCTGTACCGCCACTTCATGACCGTGGCCGACGCGGTGGACCTGCCGATCATCCTCTACAACATCCCCGGCCGCACCGGCATCACCATGAGCCCGGCCACCGTGGCCCGGCTGTACAAGCACGACAACATCATCGCCATCAAGGAGGCGACCGGCTCGCTTGACATGGCGAGCGAAATCGCCTCGGTGTGCGACATTCCGATGCTCTCCGGCGATGACTCGCTCACCCTGCCGCTCATCGCGGTCGGCGCCAAGGGCGTCATCTCGGTGGCCTCCAACATCGTCCCCGACCGTGTCGTGGCCCTGGCCTCGACCGCTTTGATGGGTGACTTTGCTTCGGCACTGGCCATCCACAAGGCGCTGTTCCCCCTGATGAAAAACCTGTTCATTGAAACCAACCCGGTGCCGGTGAAGCACGCCATGAAGCTGATGGGTCTCGATACCGGCGAAGTGCGCCTGCCCTTGTGCGAGATGACGGCCGACAGCCAGGCGGCGCTCAAGAAGATTCTCAAGGCGCAAGGGCTGGTGAAGTGACGCACGGCGGATCCCGCACCCCAGGCACAAGCCCCGGATTGACCGGGTTTTTTGCTTGGGGTGGAGGGTGGACTACAATCACGACCCCATGTCCGTCCCCCCGCTTGACGAAATCCAATCCACCTTCGCCTTCCTCGATGCCTGGGAAGACCGCTTTCAATATGTGATTGACCTCGGCAAGCGGCTGCCGGTCCTGCCCGGGCACGAGAAGTGCGAGCCGAACCGGGTACACGGATGCCAGTCGTCGGTTTGGCTGGTGATGGAGCCGGGCGAAAACGGCGCGTTGTCCATCCGCGCCACCTCCGACGCCTTCATCGTCTCCGGCCTGATCGCCATCCTGCTGGCGTTTTATGCCGGCAAGACCAAGGCTGAGATACTGGCCGCCGATGCGCCGGGCTTTTTCAAGGAACTCGGGCTGGCCGAACATCTGTCGCCGACGCGGCGCAACGGCCTGTTCGCCATGATCGAGCGCGTGCGCGCGCTTGCGGGGGCCGTCCAATGAGCGGCATTCCCGCCCACATCCGCGGCGACGGCCAGAAACCCGCCAAGCCCGCCGGGGCCGGTTCTTCGATGCGCATCTTCGATTCCGCCAAGAAGAAGGAAATCGCCCCGTCGCCCACCGCCGAGACCGGCGTCTTGGGCCGCATCATCGATGCCATCAAGACGGTGTGCGATCCGGAGATCCCGATCAACCTGTATGACCTCGGCCTCATTTACAACATCGAGTACAAGCCGGAGTCGGGCATCGTCATGATCGACATGACCCTGACCAGCCCCAATTGCCCGGTCGCCGATTCGCTGCCCAACGCGGTGCGCGAGGTGGTGCGGGGGGTCGAGGGGGTCAGCCACTGCGCGGTCAAAATGGTGTGGGAACCCAAGTGGGGTCGCGAGAAAATGAGCGACGAGGCGCTGCTCGCATTGGGATTGATCTGAGGCCCCATGCAAAAACCCCGCGCTTGCCGGGGTTTTTGCGTTTCACCGGGGATCACCGCACGAAATCAACCTTGGCCACCTTCGGTATCAGGCCCGCCTTGGCGCCTTCCTCCAGCAGTTTGGCAACGGCTTCGCCGCCTTTTTTGCCGAAGTCCAGCGTCCAGTCGTTGACATACATGCCGACGAACTTGTCGGCAAGTTTCGTGTCGAGGCCCCGGCCCCACATGCCGGCGAAAGCCAGCGCTTTTTCGCGGTGCACCAGCGCATGGCGGATGGAAGCCAGCAGCACGCCGGCGATTTTGCGCATCTCGGTTTCACCCAAATCGCGGCGGATGGCGTTGCCGCCCAGGGGCAGGGGCAGGTTGTGTTTGGTTTTCCACCAGGCGCCCAAGTCTACGACCAGGCCCAGGCCTTCGCTCGCGAAAGTCAATTGGCCTTCGTGGATGAGAAGGCCGGCCACATACTCGCCGCTGGCAACCTTGGCGGGGATTTCATCGAACATCACCGTTTCAAACAGCAGGTCGCCGGCCGTCATGCCGAATTCCTGCAACCACAACTGGCAGGTCAGCCAGGCCGTGGTGTGCAGTCCGGGGATGGCGACTTTTTTGCCTTTCAAAAAACGCGGCGAAAACCTGCGCCCGGCCTTGCACACGATCATCGGGCCGTAGCCGTCGCCCATCGAGGCGCCGCAGGCGGTCAGCGCGTACTTGTCGGCGACGAAGGCGTACTGGTGGATGGAGAGCGCCGTGATTTCGAGATCGGCTTTTTTGGTGCGCACATTGAGCGACTGGATATCCTCAAGCACGTGCACGAAGGAATAGCCTCCGGTGTCAATCTGCGGCTTGTGGTGACGGCCGTCGGGTCCCTTGAAGTCGGCCAGCGGCCACCACATGAAGGCGTCGTCGGGATCGGGCGAATGGCCAAGGCGCAGGATGGTGGGGTTGTTCATGGGGCCATTGTAAAAGGTTCATGGACCCGGTTGCTTGCAAAAAAGGAATGCTTCGTCCGCCCAAGGCCGCTCCCTGCCCCTTTTCAAGACTGGGTGGCATACCGCCGCGCCAGCATGAAGATCGCCCGCTGCAGGGCCGCCTCGGCGCCGAGCCTGCCCAACAGGGCGGTTTGCCGTTCGCACGTCACGGCAAGCCGGTCTTTGGGCCGGGCCCCCCAATGGCTGATCTGGGCGGCCAATTGCTCGGCGCTGGAGAACGAGACGCTGCCGAGGTGCGGCATTGCTTTCATTTCGCAGTCCAGCACGCCGCCGCGGGCGCACGAGCGCACCAAGGCGATGGGGTCCACCGGATTGTGCGTGGGCAGCGTGTTCCGCATGGCCGTCATCAGGGTTTTGAACGCAGCCAGCACGTCGGGCGCGAGCCCCGCTTCCACCTCCGGCGTATCGTGCGCGTTGGGCGCATGCTTGGCGAGGAAACCGGCCAACTCTGGCAACGCCGTGTTGAACGGGTGTTCGCGCAGGAGTAGGAACGCGCCATCGGCCATCAGCGACAAGGTTTGTTCGTTGAGGCAGAATTTCGGCTGCGCATGCACGCACAGGGTGGCGTTTTGGACTGCCCGCATCCGGTCGTTGCGGCTCCGGCCCAATTTCTGATGGTGGCGGGCCAGATCTGGATGGGCGTCCCAACCATCGCCGTACAAGTGCAGATCCGCGCCCGCGTCTTTGCACGCCTTGGCGGCCCACTGCACCGTTTGCAGGAGATACAACGCCTCGTTGAGCGGCCACAGACGCCGGGCGGCCTGGTCTTGGTGGTCGGCGGCACTTGAGCTGTTGGAGCAGCGGGACACCAGAGAATCCATTTGCCCAGGCGTGGAAATGCTTTTGCCCTGCTCATAAAGGCACATCAGGGCATGCCCGGCGCACTCCATAAGCGCGGGTACCGGACCTTTCCCGTTGGCTTCAATCATCCGGCGCAGCAGCTTCATCGGCTGTGCGGGGATGGATCCGAACACGGCGACCGCCGGTTTTCCCGCCGTGTTGGGTGCCGGTTCAACCGGAGACGGCATGATGCCGGGCAAAATCAGGGCGCGGTCACCGACATCCAAGTGCTCGCGGGAGAGCGGGTCCATGGCATTCATGCGCACGAATCGCTCATGGCCGGTGGCGTCATCGGGCACAGGGCCCCAACGCAGGATGGGGGTGTTGGGATCCGTCGAATCCTTGGCATCCAGCAGGGGCTGAAAGACACTGATGACCATGGAGGGTCCGATGAAACCGATGTGATCATGGATCTGCGGCAAGGTCAGGCGTTGGCGGTCGCTGGCTTCGATCAGCAGCGAGGTTTTCCAGCCAAGGCTTGCCAGCGCGTGCCCGATTTCGGCTGACAACCGGCGGCTTTCCGCGCTGAAACGGTTGCCAATGATCAGGACTTTCGGCGGCACAGTCCGCCCTTTGGGGGGATCCAGCAGGTTTTTGACGGTCGCACGGGCGCTGAACAACCGCTTGCGTTCGCAATAGTGAAGGTAGCGCTGATTGGCCTTGGCCAGTCTGTTGGCGCTGATTTCACGGCCGATTTCAATCACGCTTTTTTCGGTGTCAGGCGACATGCCGATGGTGAAACCCGGCACAGGCAGCAGCGCATCTTGTTCCAGCCGGTTGCGCAATTCAAACGCCCAATCGGCGCCGGCAATCCAATCAAAGGCAGGGTGCGCCAAAGGGCCGTCATCCGCCGACCAGTTATGAATCTGGAAGCAGGCCAAAAGGCGCCCTGCTTCGGGTTCGATGACAAAGACCGGCACTGTGCGCCGGTCTTTGAACGGGGATTTGACTTTGTTCAGCGCGGTCAGCAAATGGCCGTCGCGCAAGCCGACGAGGGCAATGGCCTGGTCCTGCACCAGGGCTGGGCACAGTTCTTCCACTTTGCGTTTGGCCCAAGCTGCGGGATTTTCATGCGGATGGTCCGGTTCCAGTTTGCCATTCACTTCGCAGGCAACGGTTTCACAGATGCCGTCATCGCAAAGGGCCGGCTGGAACATGGCGTTCAATTGGCCTTGCTCAATGCAGCGGGCCAACTGGTTGTAAAGCAGGGCCCTGTGTTTTTGGGCTGCCGCCATGTTCTGGGTCAGCCGCCAAAGGTTTTTGCACATCGCATCATGGCTCGAAAAATTGGAAAACAAGCCCATGGCCTGCTCCCAGCGCAGGTTGGTGATTTCCAGCAAAATCTTATTCAGTGTGTGGTCGTCGGGTCCGAAAGAGGAAGGGTGGGCCATGGGTATCCTTCTCCCTATGAATATCTGCGAAACGGTGACACGCAAATCGACACCTGTGGCAAAGAAAGTTGCGTCCAGCGACAACTGCTTGCCTGCAAAAAGTATAGGGCTGAGGGCCCGGGCGGAAAAGATTTTTTGAAAGAAATCTGAACGGCATTCATTCAGGGGCCTTTGCCGTACGTTTGCAATGGATCACACCGTTCGGGCCTGCGATGGAAGAACACCCTGCACTTTATGTTCTCCTGGCGGTGCTGTTCGCGCAAGCCGGCGAATCACAGGGCTATCAAGTCGGCATAAAACCCCTTTATAGCGGTTTGGGGCTTATCGCCCAGCCAGCCATGCGCGCACGGGAGCCGGGGGCCAGATTGGCTATATCCCTTTAAAATAAATATTTTAATGACATCGA
>CANIYR010000106.1 GCA_947471825.1 Phycisphaeraceae bacterium
CGTAGACGGTGGCGGTGGTGGTGCCGTCGCCGGCGTCCTTGGAGGCCTTGTTTGCGACTTCCTTCACCATCTGGGCGCCGATGTTGGCGATGGGGTCGGCCAGTTCGATTTCCTTGGCGACCGAGACGCCGTCCTTGGTGATGGTCGGCGAACCGTAGGATTTTTCAATGATGACCACGCGGCCGGAGGGGCCCAAGGTGGCCTTGACGGCCTTGGCGAGCTGGGTCACACCGGAGAGGATGCGGGTGCGGGCGTCGTTGCTGAAGATGATTTCTTTGGCTGCCATGGGGAATTCTTAAAGTTGAAAAAGGAAAGGGGAAAACAGTAACAAAGCGACCGGTGCACGAATGCGGCCGGGAGGGAAGGCAAGAGGCCCGGCCCCCCGGTGCGGCATCAGGCTTGCACGGCCAGCACTTCGTCTTCGGACAGGATCAGGTAGTCCTGGCCGTCGACCTTGATTTCGGTGCCACCCCACTTGGAGAGCACCACGGTGTCGCCGGCCTTGACCTGGAAGGCGGCGCGGGTGCCGTTCTCCAGGATCTTGCCGGTGCCGACGGCCACCACCTTGCCGAACTGGGGCTTTTCCTGCGCCTGGGTGGGCAGATAGAGGCCGCTGGCGGTCTTGGCTTCGGCTTCGAGGCGCTGGACGAGGATTTTGTCACCGAGGGGCTTGATCTTCATGGGTTGTGGTTCCTTTGGAAGAAAGGGGGAGGTTGGGGGAAGGGGGACAGTGTAGGCGAAGGATTGGGCGGGGGACGGGGCCCGGCAAGGGGCGTTCAGGCCGGCCATTGGCCGTGGTAGTGCATTTCGACGACGCGGCGGAAGGTTTGCAGCAGCACTTCCATGCGCACCGGGCGGTTGACCACCGAAAAGGCCCCCAACCGCATCGCATCCTGCAAGGCGCGCTGGATTTGCGCCTGCGACCAGGAGCGGGAGTTGACCACCACCACCGGCGGGTGGTGGGGCAGCCGGTGCAGCACCTCCAAGAGCCACAGGCCGCCGGAGGCGTCCCCCAGTTCACCCTCTTCGGTTGGGGTGGCCAAGTCGATAACCGCCGCGTGGATGGTGATTTCCTTGACCACCGCCAAGGCCTCGCGCGCCGAGGAGGCGATGTGGCTTTCCACCCCCATGGGTTCCAGCAGGTGGCCAAGCTGGCGGGTCCAGTGCTCATTGGGGTGGTCGCGATCCTCGGTCAAGAGCAGGCGGAACCGCGGCCCGGGGGCGGTCGGCGGGGTGGCCTGCGAAAGAGGAGGGGGGGCGGCAACCATGGCGGGGTAAACAAGGCAAGCGGGGTGCCAGGATGGGTTGCTTCGCAAGTCTTTGTTTTAATGGGGCTTTGGTCTTAGGTACAGACCTTTTTGAGGGGTGTTTTGCTGCCGGGAGAGGCGCCGGGGCGGAGTGGGGCTGTCAGGATGGCAGGGAGGAGGGGGCATGAAAAAAGGAAGGCTGGATGCCTTCCTTTTCTCATTTCTGTGTCTTTTTTCTTCAATACCCCAACTCCGCCTTCACCGCCGCGAACGCCGCCAAGGCGAAGGCGATGTCTTCCGGCGTATGCGCCGCCGAGACCTGGGTGCGGATGCGGGCCCGGCCTTGCGGCACCACCGGGAAGGAGAACGGGATCACATAGATGCCCTTGGCAAGCAGCGCCTCGGCGAAGGTGGCGGCCTTGACCGCGTCGTAGAACATCACCGGGGTGATCGGGTGGCTGCCGGGCAGCACATCAAAGCCGGCCTTGGCCAGGCCGTCGCGCCAGACTTTGGTGTTGGCTTCCAACTTGTCGCGCAGCGCCGTCGAACCGGTGAGCAAATCGAGCGAAGCGATCGAGGCGCACACGATCGAGGGCGGCAGCGAGTTGCTGAACAGGTACGGGCGCGAGCGCTGGCGCAGCAGCTCGATGATCTCTTTGCGGCCCGAGGTGTAGCCGCCGCTGGCGCCGCCCAGGGCCTTGCCCAGGGTGCCGGTGATGATGTCCACCCGGCCCAACACGCCGCAGAGCTCGTGGGTGCCGCGGCCGGTCTTGCCGGTGAAGCCCACCGCGTGCGAGTCGTCCATCATGGTGATGGCGCCGTATTGGTCGGCCAGGTCGCAGACCTTGCCCATCTGCGCGTAGTAGCCGTCCATCGAGAACACGCCGTCGGTGGCGATCATGATGAAGCGCGCGCCCTTTTCCTTGGCTTCCTTCAGCTTGGCCTCCAGGTCGGCCATGTCGTTGTTCTTGTAGCGGTAGCGCTGCGCCTTGCACAGGCGCACGCCGTCGATGATCGAGGCGTGGTTGAGTTCGTCTGAGATGATGGCGTCCTCGGCGCCCAGCAGCGTCTCGAACAGGCCGCCGTTGGCGTCGAAGCAGGAGGAGTAGAGGATGGTGTCCTCGGTGCCGAGGAAGTCGGAGAGTTTCTTTTCAAGATCCTTGTGGATCTGCTGGGTGCCGCAGATGAAGCGCACCGAGGCCATGCCGTAGCCCCACTTGATGCCGGCTTCCGAGGAGGCCTTGACGATGGCCGGGTGGTCGGCCATGCCGAGGTAGTTGTTGGCGCAGAAATTCAAGACCGGCTTGGCCGAGGTGGTGACGCCCACATGCGGGTTTTGCGCGGTGGTCATGATGCGCTCGGCCTTGTAAAGGCCGGCGGCGCGTATGTCGGCGAGGTTCTTGGAAAGGTGGGCTTGGAAAGCGGGGTAAGCGGTGGGCATGGGAATGTAAAAACGTGCGGGCTGAAAAAGGAGGGGTGGGCATTATGGCAAAGATGCCCCAAAGGGGTTATTGGGTTATTTGCCGGTAGCGGGCTTTTTGTCCTTGGCTTTATCCGTCTCTTTGGCTTTGGCGGGGGCCTTGGCGTCTTCCACCGGCGTGCCCACGAAATGCAGTTCGCCCATGCCGATGTTTTCGGACGGCCCGGGCACTTGGGTGCCCAGGATGAGCAACTTCACATACTTGGCCTGGGCTGCCGGCAAGGCCAGGATTTGCGGCGTGATGCGGCCGTTGTTGTATTCGGTGTTGCGGAATTTCAATTGCGTGAGCGGCTTCCACGGCCCCTTCTCGCTGTCGGAAACCGCCACGATCACATTCGCCACCGACCGGCGCTGTGCGGTGTCGTTGGCCGCGCTGTAGGAATAATTCCACACCATGAGGGCCTTCAGCTTGTGGGCGCCGCCCAGGTCGAAAACCAATTCGGGGGTCTTGGATTTTTTGTCGAAAAAATACGGCTGGCCCTTGGGCGGGGCGTCGGCGTTCCAAAAGCCGCCGCCCTTGTCCATGCAGGCGTGGGTGCGGGCCGCGGGATTGGCTTCCTCCGACAGCCCGCTGCCGTTGATCAGTTGGTCGGGATCGCCGCCGACATTGGAGATGACACCCTTCGCCTTGATTTCCTGCGGCCCGGTTGGCGCATCTTTGGCGAAGGCCAAGGGCGCGAGCAGGCCGGCGGCGGAAAGGAGCAGGACGGGAGAGAGGTGGCGCATGGCATTCCTGTCAGGCAAGGGTGGGGGAGGGCATCTATTGTAGGCAATGGGCGATAATCAGGAATGAATTCACGAGACTGCGCGGGGCTGGCGGTGATCGTTTGCATCACCCTTGCGGGGCGGATTCGGCGGCGGGCTTTTTCTTGCGCCCCATCGCCAGACCAGCGATCACGGCGCAGGCGGCCAGAGCAAGGATGGGCCAGTCGCCGTGGCGGACATAGGGGGAAGGCAAGAAGATGATTGGCAGGTCCGCCACCACCACGCCGGCGCCCGCGGTCATCGCAAGGGGGCGGATGGCGCGGAAGGTGGGAGGTAGCAAGTGCATGGGCGGGTTGCTTAAGCCAACAGGGCGGATATCTCGGCCATTTCCTGGGCGGTCAAAACCGGTTTGCCCGCCGCGGCCACCGCTTCCTTCAATTGTTCCAATCTGGACACGCCGACCAGGACGCTGGTGATGCGGCGGTCGGTGAGCAGCCAGACCATCGCCAGCTGGGCCAGCGTGGTGTGGCGGGCCCGGGCGAAAGCTTCCAGTTTGGCCACCTTGTCCCAGGTGCCCGCAGCCTTCTGCTGCGCGTGCCAGGCTTGCCCTTCGGGTGAACGCCCGAAGCGGGAATCCGCCGGCAGGCCGGCGGTGTATTGGCCGCTCAGGCGGCCCTGGGCAAGCGGGCTGAAGGCGATGACGCCAAGGCCCAGTTCGTCGGCCACAGGCAGCACATCGTCGATGGCGCCGCGCTCGAGCAGGTTGATGCGGGGCTGGTGGATGGCCAGGCGTTGCCCGCCGCCTTGCCGCATGGTTTCCACGGCCTGGCGGGTGAGCGTGCCGGGGTACTTGCTGATGCCGGCGTAAAGCGCTTTGCCCTGCTTGACGACGAGGTCGAGCGCGCCCATCGTCTCTTCCAGCGCGACATCGTTGTCGGGCCGGTGGTGGTAGAAGATGTCCACATATTCGATGCCCAGCCGACGCAGGGATTGGTCCAGGCTGGCCACCAGGTATTTCTTGCCGCCGCCGTCGCCGTAGGGCCCCGGCCACATCGGGTGGCCGGCCTTGGTCGAGATCACCAGTTCGTCGCGCGGCATGCCCTTGACGATTTGGCCGACCACCGTTTCGCTGCGGCCCGGCGGCGTGCCGTAGTTGTTGGCGAGGTCAAAGTGGGTGATGCCGTGGTCGAAGGCGAAGTGGCAGCATTGGCGGCAAAGGTCTTCGTTGCCAGGCGCGCCAAGGTTCTGCCAGAAGCCCAGGCTGACGGCCGGCAAGACCAGGCCGCTTTTGCCGCAGCGGCGGAAGGGCATGGCGTTGTAACGCGTGGGGGCGAAGGTTTGCATGGGGGCATCATAGGAGTGGCACCCCGCATGAAAAAACAGGGGCCGGAAGCCCCTGTTTTTCATTGTGGATTCATTCTCACCACTTCAGCACGACCTTACCGCACTCGCCGCCGAGCATGGCGTCGAAGCCCTTTTGGAAATCATCGGCCGGCAGGCGGTGCGTGATGACCGGCGAGATGTCGAGGCCGCCCTGCACGAACAGGCTCATCTTGTACCAAGTCTCGAACATTTCGCGTCCGTAAATGCCCTTGATGGTCAGCATCTTGAAGATGACCTGGTCCCAGTCGATGGCCACCTTGTCGGGGAAAATGCCAAGCAGGGACACCTTGCCGCCGTGGACCATGTTCTTGAGGAGGTCGCCGAAGGCCGCGCCGTTGCCGGACATTTCAAGGCCGACATCGAAGCCTTCTTTCATGCCCAGCGACTTTTGGACTTCCGCCAGGCTTTGTTCCTTCGGATTGACGGTGTGGGTGGCCCCCAGCGTCCTGGCCAGGTTCAAACGCCACGGGTTGATGTCGGAAACCACCACATGGCGGGCGCCGGCGAACTTGGCGACCGCGGCGGCCATGCAGCCGATGGGGCCGGCGCCGGTGATCAGCACGTCTTCGCCGAGCATGTTCCACTGGCAGGCGGTGTGCACCGCGTTGCCGAAGGGGTCGAAGATGGCCGCCACATCGCGGTCGATTTTGGGGTCGTGCTTCCACACGTTCATTTCCGGCACCGCCACATACTCGGCAAAGGCGCCGGTGCGGTTGACGCCCAGGCCCTCGACATCCTTGCACAGGTGCCAGCGGCCGGCCAGGAAGTTGCGGCAGCGGCTCTTGATGATGTGGCCTTCGGCCGACACCAGGTCGCCTTCCTGGTAATTGCGCACATTGGAGCCGGTTTCAACAATGGTCCCGACAAACTCATGGCCGACCACCATCGGCACCGGGATGGTGCGCTGGGCCCAGCCGTCCCACTTGTAGATGTGCAGGTCGGTGCCGCAGATGCCGGTCCGGTCCACCTTGATGAGGACTTCGTCGGGGCCGATGACCGGCACCGGCACTTCGTCCATCCAGATGCCGACTTCGCGCTTGGCCTTGAGGAGGGCCTTCATTTTCTTTTGTGCCATGGGAGACTCGACGGTGTGAGGAGGGGTGAGCGGGGGAAGTTTAGCAATGAAAGATGCAGCCCAGTATTTGGGATTTGACGGACTCCATGGGCAGGGTTTGCCCTTGCTCCCCGGCCCCCATGAGCACCGGCCCCAACCCGTCCGGCATCTCCACCCGTCCGTGTGATCCTTTGACCACGCCCGCATCCAGCGGCACCACATCAAGCAGCGTGCGGAATCCCAACTTGCGCTTGAACAGCCGCCAGGCC
>CANIYR010000107.1 GCA_947471825.1 Phycisphaeraceae bacterium
CCAAATGATGACCTATTTGGAAATGTGACATTATTCCCAACAATTGGACTTGGCAGCCCTGGCGGCGGAGGGATAAATATAGGATTCATATAGAATGGATTATTACATTGGCCAACCCCAACGAGATCGATTTTGCTTATATACCCAAAGGGCTCCATATATTTATATTCTGCCTTGACCCCAAGTAAAGTCCCAAGAGTCGTGACAGCCCCAGCCTGATCGTAACAATTGATATTCTTTTTACCCTTTTTATCGATATACCCAGAAATATCCATTTTCATGCCCAAATTATACGCTGGTGCACCATTTACAGTGTCATACTTCATCCCATGCCCCGTATGCAAATAACCGGTAATTGCTGCAAGCCCAGCCGCATCCTCTTTATCATGCGCTCCGCAATTTTTTGTTGCAAATTCCAACGCCTTAACCCAAGGGTTCCTAACCTGATCTGCCGCCGTAGCCACCGATGTCCCCCATGGTGCCTGCGGCTCATCCCAAAGCACATAAACAATATGCCGCGATGTCCGATCTACCTCCGTATCAGAAATGGCCACTCCATTTAATGCAGTAGCCTTCCATGCCCATGCTTCTTCCGATCTATATATTTTTTTGGGTGTATTCCCAATAATATCGAATTTAGAGTATTCACTCTCGTCAATACCCACGGTTGCTGGGTCGTCTACACCTTCATGTGAAATGCCATTCACAAAAACAACTTCTTTCTCTGCCGCATTTCCTAATGAGCTAGGCTTACCTGCCCCCTCATCCGAAACCCCCTTTATTTTTAAGGATGTAATAGATATCGGATTAACCTTTAGGCGAACGAGCATTTTCACCGCGCTATCCTTAACGTAGGCGCAAGGCTTATTTTGACCACCCTTAATGTATTCTGGAACCGTAATTGGTTTTGCAAAGTCTTCCCGTATGTTTAACGCATCATTGTTATGTGCAGATGGATCGTAATTAAATGCAATTTTATCTACATCTACCTTAAAAACCGTCACCCGCACCGCATCCTCCGCATACTCACCAAGCTGATCCGCATATTCCCCAAACTGCTCCCCCCCCAAGGGAAACAACTCCACCAATACCTGCTGATCCCCAATCACCGCACTGGAATTGATCCCCTCAATGTACAAAGTGACCGCCGTATCCGTGATCCCCAATTTTGCCAATTTATAGAAAACTCCCGGCTTCACAAAATGCCCCCATTTTCCACGCTCTTGGGATCACGCTTCGCATCCCCATCCTCAGTCCAAACCCGCAGGGCTCCAGCCGGAACAGGGTACACCACATTCGGAGCCGTGCCAGTGTGCGTGACCAACGCCGGGTCGGACGCCGCGTACTTAAATCTGATCTGCGCCTTCTCCAAATCAATACCCTTGGGAATCAACAAATTCATCGGTGTGAAAATGCCCGATTCGACTCCTGGAGCAGTGGGAGCTTGGGCCGGGGACAACAACTTCTCAAAGTCCGCAAAATCCGGCACCCCGTTTTCATTTCGATCCCCACCATTCACCGCCACAAATTTACCTGGCTTTGTCTTGTCATCCTCGATCTGATCCTCTAGGCAAAATTCTGCGGGGGCAATACCAATGTCGGTCGCAACCGCGTTGTTGTCGCTGTCCACATCCAAATCCACCTTGTAAGTCGTCACCAAAACTTCGTCCTTCACTGCCGGCATCGGCCCGTCGCCATCCGGGTCCACCGACAGCGTGATCTTCAAATCCCCAGCCGCTGCGCTGGGGCGGATGCCCTCCATCAACAGCGTAACTTTGCGGCTGGTGCCGGACAGCCCAAGTTGCTCGGCCGTCACCACGCCGGAGGGTACGAATTGGCCGCGCGTTGTGCCATCGGCAAGCACAGTCCATAGGCGCAAATGCCCGGCGGCTGGGGTATAGACACCGCCAACCACCGGCGTCAAGGCCGGCACGGATGCCGTTGGTTCAGCCGGAACAGATGCGTCATATGCCAGCGTAAGGGTTGCTTTCGCCAAATCAACATCATCCGACAGTTCCAACACCATGGGCGTGAAATGCCCACCTGTCATCGTGGCAAAACCGGGGATGCCACTATCTCCGGTGTCATCATTCACCTCGACAAACTTGCCAGGTGCGGACATCTCAACATCATCTTCCACCTGCAACCGATCAGGCGGGCCGCCACGGCCGTTGTCATTGTCGCTGTCCACATCCAAATCGACCGGAACCTTAGTCAATGTCACATCGTCAATCAATGTGCCAAAAGTGTTGTTCCCGACTGGTATGAAGGCGACAAAAAATTGATTCCCGGCCACGGCGCATTGGGCCTGGCTCACTTGAAATTCCAAAGAAGCAGATGCCCAGTCCTGCGAGGAAATTTCGGGGAAATCAACCTCTTTCAAAAGCACATCCTGATTGTCCACCCTGTAATAAACCTTCACTGAATACGCATTTTCCCCCGCCTTGGGATTGCTACGCCCCAGATGCCTCCACTCCAACAGCAAACTCCCGGCTTGCGAAAGGGTCACCGCCTGGTGTATTCCGTAGTTGTTGACGCCCGCATCCAGCTCCGCAAATGTGTTGTCTTCCGCCTTCCAAATCTCAAGGTAACTCCCCACATGAGGCGACCAACCCTCAGCTTGGCCGTAATTCCAAATAAATCCCCCGCCCTTGTAATCATGCTGTTCCGTCTTCCAATCGGGAATGGAAAATTGATCAAAAGACCCGTTGGTGATCAGATTTGAAGGGTTTGGTGCGGGCACCGCCGACAAGGGACTGCCCAAAGTCAATGTGAGGGCCGCGATGAATAAAGACGCGGGGGGCATGCGCATTGGAATGACCTGAAAAAATGGGAACGAGCCTTCGTATGAAGAATACGTGGGAAATCCTACATGGCGGCGTGGCCGTTCACCAAACCTTTTCCAACATCTATTCAATTGGTTATGAATCCGCAGTTCATTCACCGCGCCCCTTGGGCAACCCTCCGGCCCGGCCCTCAATTCACCTTGACTTCCCCGTCGATTTCCACAGCCGTCACCTCGTAAAAATCCGGCCCGCCTTCGAGCGGATAGCCGGGAATCTTGACCGCCGTGACAATGACCTTCTTGCCAACGAACGCGTCCAGCTTCACCTTGGTGCTCTTGAGGGCGAACAGGGTGGCGGCCGGCGCCTTGGCCGGATCGCCGGTGATCAGGCGGCCGGTCAGGGCATGGGTGCCGTACTGGTAAGCGGTGGCCTCGGGCTTTGAAAGCACGCCCGCCAGGAACACTTTTTTGGCAGCCGGCGCCTCGGGCGGCTGGCCGGCGGGCGCTTCCTCTGCATTGGCCACGGCATGGCCGGAAGGCGCCGCTTCACCAGCCGCTGCCACGCCGGCCATGGCGGCGCACAGGCATGCGGCGGCCAGCGACGGGTTGCGGAAGAACAACCAATGGATGGGAAAAAGTGTGTTCATGGCCCTGATGGTACCCCGACTCCCGGTTTGGGAGCGATGCGCCGGGCCCAAGGCCACCCCGCCACCACCCCCAAAAAGGTCTGTCCCTAAGCGTCAGCGCCGCCCAAGCGGCCACCTTTTCGCTGCCAGCCACCTCTTTTGCATAAAAAACATAATCCATTTATTAAATTATTTTTATATCTTTAGGTACAGACCTCATGAGGCCTTTTGAAGCCCCTTTGGGCTCCAAATCGTGGCGCAAGCCACCCCCATGAGCCGATAGGTGAAAGAGCCCGGCCTGCACGCCGAGTCCTGAACCTGATTCACGGAGCCCCCATCATGCTGGCCCTCACCCGCCGCGTCGGCGAAGAAGTCATCCTTGGCGACCCCAAGAGCCCCTTGGGCTCGATTCGCGTCGTCGAAGTGTCCGGCGACAAGGTGCGCCTGGCTTTTGACTTCCCAAAAACCGTCCAGATCAACCGCAAGGAGTTGGCGGATGAAAAGATGAAGGGCGGCCTGGCGCCGCCGCCCAAAGCCCCGCCGGTGGAATGACCGGCAAGGCCCGTTGGCATGCGGGATGGCAAAGTGCCTTCCCGCACGGTATCATGACCTCCCCCATGGAACGCACCTTCCCCCTATTCGCCGAACTTGCCACCACCGCCCGCGCCGCGGTGGTTGTCCTCGTCGTTAGCTGAGCGGAAGAACCGCAACCACCCCCGCCCGAGCATTTCCCCGCGTTCCACCCACAATCTCCGCTTTCCAGCCGCTCTCCCTTTTCGGACGGGCGCCCCTTAGGACTTCTCACATGGCCATCCCCGCCACCCTGACCGCTTCGCCCGCCGCCCCCCACGGACCCGCCACCGACCGCTACACCGGCCTCTCCGGCGCCCAGATCTTCAATGTGATGATGAAGGAGCACGGGGTCGAGTGCATGTTCGGCTATCCCGGCGGGGCCATCCTGCCGGTGTTCGACGCCATCCACGAATCCAAGCAGTTCCAGTTCATCCTGGCCCGCCATGAGCAGGGCGCGACCCACATGGCCGAGGGCTACGCCCGCCTGACCGGCAAGCCCGGCATCGTGCTGGTGACCTCCGGCCCGGGCGCCACCAACACCGTGACCGGCCTGCAGGACGCCCTGATGGACGGCACCCCGCTCATCGTGTTCGCCGGCCAGGTGGCCACCGGCGCCATCGGCTCCGACGCTTTCCAAGAAGCCGACATGACCGGCATCACCCGCCCCTGCACCAAGTGGAATTGCCTGGTGAAAAAGGTGGAGGACCTCCCGCGGGCCATCAACACCGCTTTCCTTGTGGCCACCACCGGCCGGCCCGGCCCGGTGTTCATCGACCTGCCCAAGGATGTGACCGCCAGTGTCCTCAAAAAAGCCTGCCATCCCGAACCTTGGCTGCCGGGCTACTCGGCGCACCTGAAACGCGTGGAGCCGGTGTCGCCGGAGATCGCGCGCGTGGCCGGCATGATCAACGCGGCCGAGCGGCCGGTGTTCTACGTCGGCAACGGCGTTTTGCAGTCGGAGGGCAGCGCCGTCATGCGCGCCTGCGCCAAGAAGGCCAACATCCCGGTGACCACCACCCTGCTTGCCCTGGGCGCTTTTGACGAAAACGACCCCGCCTCGCTGCACATGCTCGGCATGCACGGCTCGGCCTACGCCAACTGGGCCATGCGCGACGCCGATCTCATCGTGTCCCTGGGCGCCCGCTTCGACGACCGCATCACCGGCGACCCCAAGCGCTTCGCCCCCGGCGCCCGCGCCGCCGAAAAAGAGGGCAAGGGCGGCGTCATCCACTTCGACATCTCCCCCGACCAGGTCAACAAGACCATCCGCGCCACCGTGGGCGTCATCGGCGACGTGAAAAAGAACCTGGAAGCCCTGCTGCCACTCCTCTCCCCCAAGGCGCGCACCGCCTGGTTCGACCAGATCGCGGCGTGGAAGAAGAGCACCCCTTTCGCCTACAAGAATGACGACCGCGAATTCCACCTGAAGCCGCAGCAGGTGCTCGAAGAGTTGGACAAACAAACCAAGGGCGGGGCCATCATCACCACCGGCGTCGGCCAGCACCAGATGTGGGCCGCGCAGTTCTACACCTATTCCACCCCGCGCCAGTGGTTCACCTCCGGCGGCGCCGGCACCATGGGCTACGGCGTGCCGGCCTCCATCGGCGCCCAATTGGGCGAAAACCTGGAAGCCCGAAAAGAAAACCGCGCCCCGCGCCAGGTCATCAACATCGACGGCGACGGCTCCTTCAGCATGACCTGCATGGAGATGACCACCTCGGCCCAGTACAAGATCAACGCCAAGACCATCGTGCTCAACAACGACTTCCAGGGCATGGTCAAGCAGTGGCAGGAACTCTTCTACGAGAACCGCTACAGCCACACCGAGATGCACAACCCCGACTTCTGCAAGTTGGTGGAGGCGATGCACTGCAAGTCCTTCAAGGCCACCAGTTCCGCCAACCTGCCGGAAGCCATGGCGGCCTTCCTGGCCCACCCCGGCCCGGCCCTCCTGGAAGCCCTGGTCGAGAAGCACGAGCATGTGTATCCCATGCTGCCGGCCGGCAAAACGGTCGATGAAATGGTGCTGGGCAAGTTTGATTGAGCCTTGGACGGCACCCCTGTCCGCAAACCAAAGCATTCGCA
>CANIYR010000108.1 GCA_947471825.1 Phycisphaeraceae bacterium
CCTGTCCTGTTCCGCGCCATCGCAGCCCGCCGCCGGGCCGGCGGAGTTGCCGATCCAGGTTGTCGACAACGGGGAGAGCGGCTCTTTAAGCTTGTGGCATCTCTACGAGCGGGAGCACGCGACGGCCGTGGTCGGCCATGAGATCACGTTTGTCGGCAGGGTGGAACCCGGCAAAACCGAGATTCAATTCAAGAGCCCGCCCTGGCTCACCGTCGCCTTTTCGGCGGAAAAGAAGCCCGGGGATGGTGGGTCCGACACTTGCCAAGAATTCACGCTTCAGTCCGCCGAGCGCCCGCATGACCTTGATGCGATCGGTTTCGCCGAATTCACCGGCAAAGTCCAGGTCAACCGCCCCGAACTGTCCTCCCACGAAAAATACGACAAGGGCATCCCCGTCTTTCGCATCGCGTTGACCCGCGCCAAGCCGATCCACTGCGCCAAATCCCCCGAACAGTTGCTCAAGGACGCGGTCGCCGACCTTCGCCAGGCCGAACCCCGCCTGCGGGAACTCTGCAAACAAAACCAACTGGAGTACGCCCCCGACGAAAGCAAGTTTGCCAGCTCGTGGTACCAGGGCTGCATCGCCTGCACGACGATTCTCAGCAAGCACCCGGGTTTCAGCTTCGCGCCCGTCCCCTACGCCACAATCAGCGTTCTTTACAACCCGGAAACCGGCAAGCCTGCGCGCTTCATCTTCATGCGCCGCATCTGGCAGGATCCGCGCGATTAATGCGCATCTCCCAAAAACAAAAACACCCCCGTCTTTCGCCGGGGGTGTTTCCTCGTTTTCATCCTCCGCCCGGCTTCAAATCAAATACGTCGAACTGTTGAGCCCGCTCATGTAGAAATCCTTCAGCACCTTCGCCTCGTCCAGCGTCAGCTTGCCGGCTTGCAGGGCCTTTTCCACCGTCTTGCCGAAGTCGCGGCGCAGGTCTTCCGGGTCGAACTGCACGTAGCTCAGCACTTCGCGGATGGTGTCGGCCTCCACCACTTCCTCCACCATCGGCGTGCCGTCGGCGGCCACCGTCACATGGACGGCGTTGGTGTCGCCGAACAGGTTGTGCAGGTCGCCCAGCGTCTCCTGGTAGGCGCCGACCAGGAAGGCGGCCAGCTCGTAGCGCTCGCCGGTGTAGGGGTGCAGGTCGAGCACCGGTTTGTTGCCGTATTCGCCGATGAAGTTGTCCAGCTTGCCGTCGGAGTCGCATGTGATGTCGGCCAATATGCCGCGGCAGGTCGGTTCCTCCGCCAGGCGGTGGATCGGCATGATGGGGAATACCTGGTCGATGGCCCAGGCGTCCGGCAGGCTCTGGAAAATCGAGCAGTTGCAGAAGTAGATTTCGGCCAGCTGGGTTTCCAGGTGGCTGAATTCCTCCGGCGGGTTTTCCAGCTTGGAGGTGATGGCGTGGGCCTTGGCGCAGATGCCGTAGAACAGCGACTCGGCCATCGCCCGTTCCTTGAGCGGGCAGTAGCCCAGGTTGAACAGCGACAGCGCCTGGTCGCGGGCCAGGACGGCGTCGTGGTAGCACTCGCGGTAGGTCTTCTCGTCCAGCGCGTGGTAGGACTCGTAGAGCGTGGCCACCGGCTGGGTCAGTTCGGCCAGTTGCTCCTTGGTGAGTTCCTTGGCGGTGCGGAAGCGCTCGAAGGCGGTCCAGCCCATCACGTCCATGATGAGCACGCTGTGGTGCGCCACCATGGCGCGGCCCGATTCGCTGATGATGTTCGGGTGGGATATGCCCTCGTCGTCGCAGACCTGCTTGATGTAATAGACGATGTCGTTGGCGTATTCCTGCAGCGTGTAGTTGATGCTGGCGCCGTCGGTCGAGCTCTTGGAGCCGTCGTAATCGACGCCCAAGCCCCCGCCGATGTCCAGGATCTCGAGCCCCGCGCCGTCCTTCTTGAGGTCGGCGTACACGCGGGCCAGCTCGGTGATGGCGCGCTTGACCGAGGCGATGTCGTTGATCTGGCTGCCGACATGGCAATGCAGCAACTTGAGGCAGTCGAGCATGCCCTCGGCGCGCAGTTCGTCCATCATTTCCAGGATTTCGCTGGCGAACAAGCCGAATTTCGAGCGCGCGCCCGACGAGGATTCCCAGCGGCCGGCGCCGCGGGCTGACAGCTTGACGCGCACGCCGATCTGCGGGCGCACGCCGTGGGCCTTGGCGTGCTTCAAAATGAGTTTGAGTTCCGAATACTTTTCCACCACCGGGATGATGTTGCGGCCGAGCTTGCCGGCCAGGATCACCGCCTCGATGAAGCTGGAATCCTTGAAGCCGTTGCAGATGATCGGGGTGCTGTCCTCGTCCACGATGGCCAGGACGGCCAGCAGCTCGGGCTTGGAGCCGGCCTCCAGCCCGAAGCCGTGCTCCTTGCCGAACAGGTGGACTTCCTCCACCACATGGTTCTGCTGGTTGACCTTGATCGGGTACACCGCGCGGTAGTTGCCGGTGTAATTGTGTTCGGTGATGGCCTTGCCGAAAGACTTGGCGATCTTGCCCAAGCGGTCCTTCAAGATGTCGGTGAAACGGATGAGCAGGGGGGTTTCAAGGCCGCGCTGGCGCAGCGAATCCACCAGCGCCTTCAGGTCCACCTGGGGCGAGGCTTTGGCGCCCTTCTTTTTGCCGTGCGGGCTGACGAACACGTTGCCGTTCTCGCCGATGCCAAAGTATCCGGTGCCCCACTGGTCGATGCGGTAAATGCGGCGGGCGTCGTCCAGGGTGAACGGCAGCGGCGTCAGGGGCAGTTGGGTGTGGCCGTTGCCGCTTGATCCGCCATTGGGGGAATCATGGGCGGAAGAAGCGGCGAATGGAGCGGGGTGGGCCATCAGCGGAATTTTTTCTTGGGGCTTGGGGCGGGGGAAGGGGAGCGGAATAATAGCGATTGTGGTGAGCGGGGTTCAGTGAGAAAGGCATGGGGGAGGCGCCCGGGCTCGCGGTTATCCTTTGCCCATGCTCACCCTCATCCTCGGCGCCTCGCCCAACCCGCAGCGCTACGCCTTTCTCGCCCAACAGCGCCTGATGGCGGCCGGGCATGCCGTGCTGCCGGTTTCGCCCAAAGGCGGCGAGATTCTGGGCGTGCCGGTGGCGCGCGATCTGGCGCAGGTT
This sequence comes from Phycisphaeraceae bacterium, assembly GCA_947471825.1. GTDB lineage: Bacteria > Planctomycetota > Phycisphaerae > Phycisphaerales > Phycisphaeraceae > CANIYR01. The sequence goes on from CANIYR010000108.1 coordinate 3,102, forward strand.
TTGGCCGCCGGCGCCCGGGTGGACACCGTCACCTTGTATGTCGGGCCGGACCGCCTGAAGCCGATGGCGGCGGACTTGGCCGCCCTGGCCCCGCGCCGGGTGATTTTCAATCCGGGCACCGAGGATGCGGATATGGAGGCGGCTTTGCGCCAAGCGGGGATTGAAACGCAGGAGGCCTGCACGCTGGTCCTCTTGGGGACGGGGCAATACTGAGCGGCACTAGACCCGTCACCCCATGCTCAACCGCCTGACCCACCTGCTCGAATCCGGCATCACCCAAGGCTTGCACTTGGGCGCGCAGGCTTGCGTGATGCAGGGTGGCCGGGTGATTGCGGACATCGCGGTGGGCGAGGCCGCCCCCGGCGTGCCGATGCGGCCGGAAACCCTGATGCTGTGGATGTCGGCCGGCAAACCCGTCACCGCCATGGGGCTGGCGCAATTGGAAGAAGAGGGGCGGATCGTGCTGGATGATCCGGTGGCGGCCTGGCTGCCGGAGTTCGCCCAGAACGGCAAGGCGCCCATCACGGTGCGCCATTTGCTCACCCACACCGGCGGCTTCCGCGCCGCGCGCTTCAAGTATCCGCAGGATTCCTGGGAACAGGTGATTGCGGCCATTTGCGCCGCGCCCCTCGAACCCAACTGGGTGACCGGCCAATCCGCCGGCTACCACCCGCAGACCTCGTGGTTTGTGCTGGGCGAAATCCTGCGCCGCGCTTCCGGGCTTGAAATCAGCGACTATCTGCGCGAGCGCGTGCTGGATCCCCTGGGGATGCACGACGCCTGGCTGGGTGTGCCCGAGCGCACCTTCGATGGCTACGCCGCCGAGGGTTTGATCGCCGCCATGCCGACCACCGCCATCTCGATGCTGAGACCCACCGGCGACACCGGCACCTCGCGTGCGTGCATGGTGGTGCCGCGTCCGGGCGGCAATTTCCTGTGCCCGGCCAACCAGTTCGTGCGTTTTTACGAGGCCCTGCGCCTGGGCGGCGCGCTGGGCGGCCGCCGCCCGTGGCAGGCCGCCACCGTGGCCGAATGGACCCGGAAGCACCGCATCGGCGCCTATGACCAGACCTTCCGCCGCACGGTGGATTTCGGCCTGGGTTTCGTCTGTGATTCCAAGGCGCACCTGAACCCGGGTGAGGACGCCGACGAGATTCCCTACGGCTACGGGCGCCATGCCAGCGGACTGGCTTTCGGCCACAGCGGTTATCAGTCCTCGGCGGCGTTCTGCGATCCGGCGCACGGCTTGGTCGCCGCGTTGTGTTTCAACGGCTACGCCGGGGAGTCCGGCCATCAGGCGCGGATGAAGCCTTTGCTCAACGCCATTTACGAGGCTGCATGGGCGGGTTGAGGCCGGCGGCGGCAGAAAGCGTCCCCCAAAAAAATCCCCCCGATTCCCGTCAGCGGCACCGTTCATCCGTGCGTATGCTTCTTGTCCCGATTGCAGCCGTCCGAGGTGCCCATGCCAGACCATCCCCGCCCTCAACATTTCCCGCAAACGCCGCCGCCGGTTTTCACCTGCGACATGGGCGCGGCGCTCGACCGGATGGCGGCTTGGGGCCACGCCACTTCGCCGCTTGGCGAGGTGTGGCTGGCGTTGCCGGCCAGGGCGCATTCGGAAGAGGTGGCGCGCCGGATGGCCGCCCGCCAGGGGATTGACGCGGGGACGCGCCAGCTGCCGCTGGGCGAGGTGCTCCGGCGGATGGCGGGGGATGAGCCAGGCAATGCCTTCGGCGCGGCGTCAGATGCCGCCGGTGGCGACAGCACGGATCAACTCGCATGGGTTGTGTTCCACGCTTTGGCGCGGCCGGAATTGGCCGCACTCATCCCCCGGACGCATCAGTGCGACGAGCAGGGCCTGCGCCGGCTGGCGCTGGCCAAACAGGTGGCGCAGGCTTTGGAGGACGGGCTCACTTACCGTCCGCAATGGTTTGTCCGCACAGGGGAAAAGGAAGGGGCGTGGCGCGTCCAACTTTCAAAAACCGGCCACGGAGAGCTTTGGACCGGGCCGGACATGGCTTTCATGCGCCATGTTTTGGCGCTTGCGCAGGTGGGGCGGTTGCTGGGCGGTCATCTGGCTTTCTCCGTGGATTCGGCGGGAAAACTTTCCGATGGTGCGGCGCGCATGGAAAGGTTCCGCAGGCGGTTTCCGCGCGTGGAACGGATCGCCGTGCTGTTGTCGGGCGCCATTCCGCCTTTGCATCTGTCGCTGCTCGGCCAGTTGCCCCTTTGGGCGCCGGACCTGGTGCGGGTCGTGGCGTGGGGACCCAGCGCGGGGTATTGGGGCGATGCCATTCTCAAGCGAGGCAAGACGGCAAGCAGCGAAGGCCGGGAAGACCTCTTCCCCGGCGGCTTGCTGCACGGGTTGGGCCGGTCCAGCAAGCACCTTCACCTGCAATTGACCGATGCGTGGGAAGCCCGCGGTGCCGGGATGGAAACCCTGGAAGCTGCCGAAATCGATACGGATTCGCTGCTTCATGCGATGCAGGCCGACGCGCGGCTTGGCGCGGGTGCGAGCGGCGGACAGGAGGCCGGTGGCATGGCGGACGCATCCTTTTCCATCCATGGCTGCCAGGGCCGGGTGCGCATGGGCGAGGTGCTGCGCGATCAGGTGCGCGAGGCCATTGAGGCCGGCTTTGCGCCGGAGGACATCCTCATTCTGCTGGCCGATCCCGCGCAGGATGTGCCCTGGGTGGCTGCGGCGTTCCAAGGGGACGCCAGCAATGATGCCGCGCGCATCCCCTTGCGCCTGCTTGACGGGCCGGTGGCGCAGGCGCATCCGCTTTCCGGCGCTTTCCTGTCATCCGTGCGGGTGCTTGGCGGCCGCGGATCGCTTCGGGACGGGCTGGATCTTTTGGAGCATGAGGCGGTGCGCCGCCGTTTCGGGCTTTCCCAGGAAGAAGTGGCGCGGGCAGCCGGCTGGCTCGAGGACGCCAACGTGCGC
>CANIYR010000109.1 GCA_947471825.1 Phycisphaeraceae bacterium
TAGGACCGGCTCGCGACCAAACGGCGGTAAATTAACTTGCCATTTTCCATGTCTTTAAATCCATGCGATTTTAAAATACCGGCCCATATTGCCATTATCCTTGATGGCAATGGCCGTTGGGCCACAGCCAGGGGTAAAGATCGGTCGGTTGGGCATTGGAAGGGCATCGGCAGAATCAAGCCGATGATTCAGCGTGGCGGTGAGCGTGATGTGAAAGTCATGACTTTTTTTCTCTTTTCTACTGAAAACTGGAGTCGCCCGCAGGCCGAGGTGGATGCCCTGATGGCATTTTGCATAGCCTTTTTGGATGAGCACACCCCATGGATGGTGGAATCCAATTTTTCATTCAAGCATATCGGTCGCAAACATCCCATTCCCAAAGATGTCCAAGATGCTTTGCAAAGAGCAGAACAGGCAACGGCCCATAATACGGGATTGCGTGTTCAATTGGCTTTCAATTATGGTTCCAGATCGGAAATCGTGGATGCGGCAAGGGCCATTGCCGAAAAGGTAAAAGGCAGGCTGTTGTCTCCACAGGAGGTCACTGAACAAATGGTTTCGGACCACCTGTACACGGCCGGCATTACAGATCCTGATTTATGGGTGCGCACGGCCGGTGAGATGCGGCTGTCCAACTTTCTGCTTTGGCAGATTTCATATGCCGAACTTTATGTAACCCAGACCTTATGTCCTGATTTCACCCCTGATGATTTGGATGCGGCCATTGCCGCCTACGGTCAGCGTACGCGCAAGTTTGGCCAAGTCAAATAAGGAGAGGTCCCATGTTCCGCGAACCCCTCCGTCAAGCCATTCCCAGTATGTTTCATCGGAGGTTGCTGCTTTTGGCAGTGTTGGGTGGCTTAACCGTGGCAGGACTTGGCCTCCGGGCGATTGTGATGACAACCGGTCCGATGCATAGCCAGCGCCAGCAGCAGGCGGAAAGCTCGCTGGTCAGCAGGCGTTTTGCTCCGACCAAACGGGGCAGGATATTCGATCGCAATGGGGTGATTCTGGCGGAAGACAAGCCTGGGTGGAATGTTACCATTCATTATTCCGTCATTTCCGGCGCATGGGTGAAAAAAGCAGCCCATGCCGCGGCCCGAAGCGATCCGGCATGGGGACAATCCACCGATGACGAACGCGAGGAGTTGAGTAAAAAATGGAGGGCTATTTATGTCGGCCGATTGGCTGAATTTTGGCAGCGATTGGCGCGCACCGCGCACATCAATCCGCAGGTTTTGTTCGACCGGCAGGAAGCCGTCATTAAACGTATTTCGGTCATGCGTGACCGTCAATTACTTCTCAAGTGGAACCAGCTTATCAGGGAGAATAACGACAATGGCGAAAGGGTTGCCATGGGAGATGATGGATGGAACAGGCTGTGTGCATCTTTTACGATGCCCGAGGAAGTCTCCTACCATGCGGTTTTGGATGATGTGGATGATTCCACACGTCTTGCTGTTCAGGAAATTTTGGATACTCCGGAATATGACGATGGCATGGCATCCGCATCCGGTTCCGTATTGCAGCCGCTTTCAATAGGTCAGAAGTTGGGAATCCTGCCGAAATCCAAGGACTCGGTGTTGCTCAAGCAATACGTCAGGGATACGCCTTGGCGTCTGGTGGATTTGCAACTGGTCCGGGCGCGTCGCTATCCCTGCGAGACCCTACAGCTGGACTATGATTGTTCTTCACTGCCGCCTCACAAATGGGTTGCAGGAGAGGAAGGCAAACCGCAATTGGATTACAACCTTTCGTCTTTGGCACCCGCGATCAAACATGCGCAGTCCTTGCCGCTCTTGGTGCGGGGAATAGGCATGCACATCGTAGGCTACACCCGCAAGGCCAGTGATTCGGTGGCGCTTGGGCAGGATGGCAAACGCATCCCGGGAGCCCTGTCCGAATTGGAGCGGCATCCTTTCAATCGCAAATTGGCTGATGAAACAACAGAAACCGACCTGCACGGCCTGATGCCGGGTGATTACATCGGCGCTAAGGGCATTGAAAAATCCTTTGAGGAGTCCTTGCGCGGCACGCGGGGTGAGGTTCGTATCCGGCGCACCCAGTCCAGCGCGGCTGGGGAGGACCGCCGGGTTGAACCGGTGGCGGGTCATGATGTGCAATTGTCGCTGGACATCCAATTGCAAGCGCGTGTGGAGGCGGCGATGTCACCGGAGGTGGGGTTGACCAGGATTGAGCCGTTTCATCCGCGGACGGATGTCAATTATTACGATGATTTGGCGAAAACCAAGGGGCGGCTCAATGGTGCTGCCTTGGTGCTTGATGCGCAAACAGGAGAGGTGTTGGCGGCCGCCAGTGCGCCGGGTATTGCGTTGGATGATTTGCAAAATCAGATAGGTGCTTTGTGGGCGGACAAAATCAATGCACCCATGCTCAACCGGGTGGGAAGCCCTTTTCAGCCAGGATCTGTGGTGAAACCGCTGGTATTGGCCGCGGCCATGACCGAGGGTGTTTACCACGAGGGTGAAATCGTAGACATACCGGGCTATCCGTTTATCAAGGAACCCGGCAGATGGCGCGATTTTTATTACAACCATTACCACAAGCCGCTGGGCCCGCACGAACTGGATTATGCGATCGCCGTCAGTTCCAGCCCGCCCTTCGTGATGTTGGCCCAAACGCGTGAAGACCGTTCGGGGAAGCTGCGGTTGGGACCCAAGAGGTGGTTTGACTGGGCGGACCGCTTCGGGTTGGGACATTCGCCGCACGCCGGCCTGCCGGCTTTCGAGGACCAAGCCGGTAAAGTGGGTGAAAAAGGAAAACCTCCCGTCGAAATGGATGCCGTCACCGCCATGGGACAAGGCAACATCACCGCGACGCCCCTGCAGATCGCCACAGCCTACGGTCGCCTGCTTGCTGGACATATGGGGTTTTCCTCCACCTACCTCAAACGTCTGCCGGATTGGGTGGCTGTCCCGCCTGCCGGTGAGCCGCGCTTGGCACCGGAAACCACCGCTTACGTCCTGCGCGGCATGCAGAAAGCCACCCGCATCGAGGGTGGAACCTTTGCCGCTACCTTCGGCGGCGCCCCGGCAGTGTTCAATTGCCCGGGCGTCACCGTTTGGGCCAAAAGCGGCACCGCGCAGGTCTCCGTCCAATGGATTGATTTCAATGGCAATAAAAAATACGATGGACGTGAAGAATTGATCCGCGCCGGCGACCATGCATGGACCGTCGCCTTGTGCGCTCCGGAAGGCGAAGCCAAGCCTCGCTTCATCATCGTCACCATGCTCGAATACGGCGGCTCCGGGGGGCGTGCCGCCGGCCCCATCGCCAATCAGGTGATCCATGCGTTGAAGGCGGAAGGTTATCTCGGAAAGACACCCAAGGTGCTGTCCGCTCCGGCTGTGGTCAATCCGGCCACCGAAAAAGGCATTGACGATGCCACGGCCGTAGATCCCGACCAGTCAGCCGTGACCGCCCCGGAACCCGCTCCCATCAAGCCGGCAGACGGCTCAGAATCTGGGGGGGTTCTGTGATTACCCTGCTTCACGCTCTGTTTGAACGGTTCAAATACTTGGTTCAAAGCTGGCCTGCTTGGCTTGTGCTGCTTTCAACCCTGGGGCTATCGGTGGCCGGCATTTTCGCCATTGGCACCGTGGAGCCCAAATACGCGGCTACGCAAATGACTTTGTGGTTGCCGGCTTCCCTTCTTTTCATGGTCCTCTGCCTATTACCCCATCCACGCAGTATTGGATTGTCTTCTTACGTATTTTTCGGTGGCTCGATCCTGATGTTGGCCTACCTTTTGGTCCCCGGGGCCCCGCGCGCCAAGACGGTCAACGGGGCTGTTTCATGGCTGGATCTTGGCGTCATGAATTTCCAGCCTTCCGAATTGGCCAAAGTGACTTTTGTACTTGCCGTGGCGTGGTATTTGTCCTATCGTGAGAGCCACCGTGAATTGAAGGGTTTGGTTCCTCCGTTTTCCTTGATGCTTGCGCCACAGTTGCTCATCCTGAAGCAGCCGGCACTGGGCATGGCCATGTTGTTTCCGGCCATGCTGTTTGCCATGCTGCTCGCCGCCGGGGCCAAATTGCGCCATCTGATTTCGCTCACGACAATTGGATTAACGCTGATAGTCCTTGTTTTTATCAACACATTGTGGGCGAAGCCGGAGCATAGGATTTTGAAACCCTATCAGCAGGTCAGGATTGAGTCGCTCTACAAAGGTTGGATTGGTGATAATTCCATGGAGCGTGATGAGGGTTACCAGCAGGGGCATGGCATGACATTGATTGCTGCGGCCGGTGTGCGTGGTTACCGCGATCAGGCGGGCAATCTGATTAGGCTGAATTCCCTTCCTGAAGACCACACCGACATGGTTTTTTGCGTGGTGGCAGCCCGCTGGGGTCTCATGGGAATCACCGGCCTGTTCGGATTTTACCTTTCGCTGGTCGGCGGCATGTTGGCGGTGGCGGCCAAATCAACCGATCCCTTCACCAGACTATGCTGCGTTGGATTTGCGGCGCTTTTTTTGGCGCAAATGGCCGCCAATGTCGGCATGTGTTTGGGATTGCTTCCCATCACTGGGCTGCCATTGCCGTTCATTTCATATGGAGGCTCGTCGCTTTTGTGCAACTGTGGAATGATTGGATTGGTCCTTAATTTTGCCAGCCGCCCCAATGGGAGGACGATACGGCAGTCGTTCGAATTCAACTGACATCCCGCCGGAAGGAGAGTTCCACCATCTGTATCTGTGGATGCATGCCGCGCCTCCCCATTTTCCCAGGGTATGAAAATGAAAATGGAAGCCGATTGCATGTCACACCAAGTGCGCGATGCCCGCAGGTTTTTCCGGCCGCTGGCGGTTGGCGGGACCGAAGGTGTTCATTTGGTGGCTGGCGGACGCGAGGATTGCGACCCGGATGATGTGGTTCAAAGGGATGCATTCCGCTTTTGGGCGGTCGTATTTGTCCTGTCCGAATGGGGAAAAATGGCCTTCCGCAGGTGGTTGACTGATTTGGGCCCAGGGTCGCTCTTCGTCTACGATCGAACCAGTACATGATGGTCAAGCAAGCCGCCTTGGCCGTCGGCTATCGTGATTTATCCCATGATCCGGTGTTTACCACCGAATCATGGGATAATCTCCGGACATCTGACGCCGGAAAAGCGGCAGCGATTCCGTACTGCCGGCCGGAGTCTGAATCATGCCACCGGTTCCGGCATTCCGCCTGCCTGGCTGGAACGGTAGGCGGCCAAAACAACATCCACCGCCTGCCGGGCGACCGTGCCTGAAAGTGTGAACGGCAAGCCAGTCCGCACGCAGTCGATGAATGCGGCCAGATTTTCGCGGTGGTTGGCATGTGACAGGGCAAACGGATCACCGGCTCCGCCGCCGTGCCCGGTGCGACCGCCAAAGCGGGCCAGCATTGTGCCATCTCCTGGCTCGGGTGTCCGGAACGACCATTGCAACAACTGATCCTCCAGCACCTCCGCCGTGCCGTCGCGGCCGGCCACCAAGAACCGGCGCATTGATCCCGGGTACATGGCGGTGGATGCGAGCAATTGCGCCACCCGGCCATTTTTCAGTTTAAGGTTCACAATGGCGGTGTCTTCGACCTCCATCACGCCGGCGGAATGGCCGAAACATCCTGCAAAACAGGAGACTTCCGCCACCGGATTGGTTTCCGGCGGCAGCCCTGGTTGCGAGGCGCGTGCAAGCCACAGAAGCAGGTCCACGGCGTGGATGGCTTGGTTCATCAATGCGCCGCCGCCGTCCAAGGCCAGCGAACCCTGCCAGCGGCCGGCTCCGTAGTATGCATCATCGCGCCACCACGGCACGGTGGCCTGAAGCACCGGTGCGTGTCCGAATCGATTGCTCGCCACCGCGCCGTGCAGTGCCCGCATCAGCGGTCCCATGCGCTGCTGAAAAATCGAACCCAGTTGAACGCGGCCCCGGGCGCAGACGGCAATCAGTTTTTCCATGCGTTCAGCATTGATTTCCAGGGGTTTTTCACACATCACATGGA
>CANIYR010000110.1 GCA_947471825.1 Phycisphaeraceae bacterium
CAACTTGGCGACCACGGCACCAGCCTTGTCCTTGGCGCCGATCCAGGCGCGCACGGCCGGCGCGGCCCCGCCGGTCACCTTGACTTCCAGATGGGCCTCGCCGGCTTTTTCCCAGCCTTTGCCGATGACGGCGCTGATTTCCAATGCGCCGGTTTTCTTGGAACCCAAAGCGACTCCCTCGCCATGGGCCTCGCCGGCGTGGGCATGGTCATGGCCATCGCCTTCCGTGTGGACATGGGCGGGAGCGGCCACCGGCGCGGCGGCGTTCTGGTCGCAGGCGGCCAGGGCCAAGGGGGCGGACAACAGGGCGGTCAAAACGAAACGGTTCATGGATTCTCCGAAGAAGGGGAAGGGGAAGACGAAAGGGAAGACGAACAAAAAAGGAAACTTTGCTTCAACGAGGGTCGGAGACCCTCGGTCCTGAAAACACCATCACATAGCCGACCGGCACCACAAACAAATTGAGGAAGGTGGACGACACCAGGCCGCCCAGGACCACGATGGCCAGGGGCGCCAGGATTTCCGCACCCGGTTCGCCTTGGCGCAAGGCCAGCGGAATCAGGCCCAGCATGGCGGTCAGGGCGGTCATCAAAATCGGGATCAGCCGCTCCATCGAGCCCTGGCGCACCGCCTCGTGCAGCGGTTTGCCCCCGGCCCGCAAGTCGGCGTAATGGTTGACCAGAAGCAGGCCGTTGCGCACCGCCACGCCGAACAAGGTGATGAAGCCGACCAGGGTGGCCACCGACAGCACCGGGGCGATGTAACGCCCGCCGGCAAGCAAGCCGAAGGTGTTGCCCCAAAGCGAAGGGGATTCGGCGATGAACACCGCCACCACCCCGCCAAGCAGGGCCAGCGGCAGGTTGACCATGACCAGGACCGCCGCGCGCACCGAGCCGGTGGCCCATTGCAGCACCATGAACATGGCGCCCACCACGCCGACGCCCATCCAAAGCAGCATGCGCGAGGCCGACTGCTGGGCCTCGAACTGGCCGCCATAGTGGACCGTCAGACCGTGGCGGGCGGCGATGGGGTCCACCTGTTTGCGCACTTGGCCCACCAGGTCGCCCAGGTTGAAGCCGGCCCCGACATTGCAGGACAGCGTGGCCTTGCGGCGGCTGTTTTCACGGGCGATCAGGTTGCTGGCCCGCTCGGGCGCGACCTCGGCCACCTCGCTCAAACGCACCTGCCGGCCGCCTGGCGTGTGCAAAACAAAGTCGGCCACATCGGCCGGCTCGGCGCGCTGGCTTTCCTCCAGCCGCACGGTGAGGGGGTAGCGTTTGGTGCCGTCCACCACCGTGGCCACCTCCTGCCCGGAAAACGCGGCCGACACCTGCGCGGCGGCATCCGACGGGGTCAGGCCCGCGCGGGCCAGGGCGGCCCGGTCAAAACGCACGGGCAAACTGGTGACCATCACCTCGCGGTTGGCCGCCACATCGCGGGTGCCCTCCACCTGCTTGACCGCGGCCTCCACCTCCTTGATGGCGGCCCGCAGCGTCGGCAGGTCTTCGCCGTACAGGTTGACGGCGATGGCCGCCGGCGTGCCGGACAAAATGTGCGACAGGCGGTGCTCGATCGGCTGGCCGATCATGGTGGTGGTGCCGGGCAGGCCGGCAATCGCCAGGTCCAGTTGCCGGCGCACTTCTTCGCGGTCGTGGCCGGGGGACACCGACACCTCGATTTCGGAGGACGACACCGGCTCGGCATGCTCATCGCGCTCGGCCCGGCCGGTGCGGCGGGCCGCATGCAAGACGCCGGGGATGGTCATGATGCGCGTCTCGACCCCGCGCGCCAGACGGTCGGACTCGGTCAGGGACGTGCCCGGCGGGGCCATCACGAACACCGTGAAGGTGCCCTCGTTGAAGGAGGGCAGAAACGAGGAACCAAACGTGCCGGCCAGGGCCAGCGAGAGCGCGGCAACCGAGAGCGCGGCCGTCACCAAACTCTTGGGCCGGCGCATGGCACGCTCGAGCACATAGGCGTAGCCGCGCTTCAAAACGCGGGACAGCGGGCCGTCGTGGTGGCCTTTGCCGGCCGCCTTGGCCGCGGCGCTGGGCAACAACCACTTGCACAAAAGCGGCGTGACGGTCAGCGCCACCAGAAGCGAAGCCATGATGGAAACGATGTAGGTGATCCCCAGCGGCCGGAAGAAGTTGCCCTCCAAACCTTGCAGGAAGAGAAGCGGCGCAAACACCATGCAGATGAGCAGGGTGGCGAACACCACCGACGAGCGGATCTCATTGCTGGCGGTGAACACCACCTCGGTGGCCGGCCGGCGCTGCGCCTCGGGAAGCGCGGCGTTTTCCTGCAACCGGCGCCAGACATTTTCCACATCGATGATGGCATCATCCACCAGTTCCCCCACCGCCACCGCAAAGCCGCCCAAGGTCATCACATTGATGGACAGGCCCCAAGCCCACAGCACCAGCAAGCCCACAGCCAACGACAGCGGCAAGGCGAGCAAGGTGATGAGGGTGGTGCGCCAGGACATCAGAAACAGCATCAAAATCACCGCCACGATGATCGCGGCGTCGCGCATCACCTCCACCACCGTGCCCACGCTGTGCGCGATGAAATGGCTGGCGCGGAACACCTCGCGGTTGAGGGTCATGCCCGCCGGCATGGATTTTTCCGCTTGGTCAAAGGCGGCGTCCAGCCGCTGGGTCAGGTCCAGCGTGTTGATGCCCGGGGCCTTCTGGATGGAGGCCACCACCGCCGCGCGGCCGCCGACCGAAGCGGCGCCGCGGGCCGGCATCGGCGCCTTGGACACCGTGGCGACCGAACCCAGCAGCACCGGTTCGCCCTCGTGGAAGGCCACCACCGTGGCGGCCACCGCCTCGGGCGTCTTGGCGCGGGCGTCCTGGCGGATGGGGATTTCAAGCCGGCCCGATTCGGCCTTGGGCAGGTAACCGGCGCTGGCCACCGAATGGGACTGCTTGACCGCCTCCAGCACTTGTTCAAACTTGATGCCGTGGGCCGCCAGCCGCACCGGATCGACCTCCACCCGGTATTCGGGCAGGGCCCCGCCGATGGCCACCACATTGGCCACCCCGGGCACCGCCAAGAGTTGGTTGCGCAGTTCGTACTCGGTGTACGAACGCAGATCCATCGGCGTCACGCCGGAGCCCGCCTTGGCTTCCAAGGCCACCAGCATCACTTCGCCGGCGATGGAGGTGATGGGCGCCAGCTCGGCATGGGTGTTTTCAGGCAGGGCCCCGCGCACCGAATCGAGCCGCTCGGCCACCATCTGGCGCGCGCGGTACAGGTCGCTGCCCCAGGCGAATTCCACCCACACGAAAGACAAACCCTGGGCCGAGGCGCTGCGCACCCGGCGCAAACCCGGCAGGCCGGAGACGGCGGTTTCGATGGGATGGGTGACGGTGGTTTCCACCTCGTCGCTGGGCAGGCCGCCGGCCTCGGTCATGACCACCACGGTCGGGGCGTTCAAGTCGGGGAACACATCCACCGGCATCTCGCGCAGTTTGAGGCCGCAGAAAACCAGCAGGCCGCCGAACACCAGCGCAACAAGAAAGGAATGCTTGAGGGAAAAACGGATGAGGAGCTGGAGCATTTACTTTCCGCCCTTCTCGTGGCTGCCTTCGTGGAAGGTGCCGTCGGCGTGAAAGTGGCCGCCCTTGGCCGCCGAGCCGGAGGTCGCCAGCATCAGTTGCCAGGCGCCGTCCACCACCACCTCGTCGCCGGTCTTGAGGCCGGAGCGGATCACCGTCCACGCGCCGTCGGACAAACCGATGTCGGCCTCCATGCGGATGGCCTGGTCGGGGTTTTTGGGATCGCGGCGGAAGATCACCGGGGTGACGCCGTCGCTGACCACCGCCGCCTTGGGCACGGCCAGCTCAGGTGCGCCGGCGCCCTCCAGCACGATTTCCAAAATGGCCGGAAAACCCGCACGCAAAAGCGCGGCGCTGGCCGCCTGCGGCTTGGCCACCAGATGCAAATTGCCGGACTCGGCCGCCGGCGAGAGTTGCAAGTCGGCGACAATGGGATCTTGCCCGGCCACCCGGATGGTGCAGGGCAAACCATCGCGCAGGCGCGCCGCATCACCGGCCGGGGCCAGGGCCTGGGCGGTCATGCGGGAAGCATCCAGCAGTTCCAGCAAGGTGGCGCCGGTTTCGGCAAAAGCCCCTTCGGAAACGCCCAGCGACACCACGGTGCCGTCGGCCTGGGCAAAAATCGGCAGCGCCGCCGCCAGCGATTCCTGGCCCGGGGTCTGTTTCAAGAGCACGCCCAATCGCTCATGCACCGAGGCGTGGGCCGCTTCCACCCGCTTGGCCTCGGCCGCTTGCGCCGCGCGTTGGGCGCCGGTCTGGGCCAGCGCCACCTTGGCCGCCGCCCGGGCGGCCCGCGCCACCATCACGGCCTCGTTGGATCCGCCGCCGGCTTTTTGCGCCTGTTCCAATTGCAGCAGGCGCTTGTCCCACACGTCCACCGCCTCGGTCTGGGCCGCCGCCTGCTCCTTGAGCGCGGCTTGCTGCATGGGCAGCGCATCGAGGGCCGCCTTGAGCTCGGCATCCTGCGCGCACAACTCGTAAAAAGCCGGGCTGTCGAGTTCGGCCACGAGCTGGCCGGCCTTCACCGCCTGGAGCGATGCGACCTTCCAGTGCACGCGCCCGGCCATCGGTGCGGAGATTTTCTGCCGGGCTTCGGCCATGGCCTTGATCTGGCCGCCGAAGCGCACGGTCCGCGAAACCTGCCGCAGCTCGGCCTTGGCAAACGACATGGCCAGGTTGCGCCGCACCGCGTCGGGGATCGGCACACGGTTGGTGATGGCCGGGGCCTCGGCATGCGGGGCCGGCTCGGCCGTTGACGGGGCCTTGGGTTTGCAGGCGGCCAGGCACGCGGCCAGCAGCAACAGGGATGGGATTTTGGAATTCATGCAAAAATTCATGGGCGGGCCTCCGCTTGGGCGGGGTCTTTCGGGAATGAGGGCAAGGGATGCGAGAAATACAAAGCCGCGGACCTGGCTTCGGCCAGATCCTCTCCGGCGGCGACCAGCGACAACTCCCACTGGATGCGGCGGTCGAGCAGATCCATCAGGCGCAGGGGATCGAATTCACCCAGCGCCACCAAACGGTCGATGGTGGCGGTCTGCCGCTCCAGGATCGGCTGCATGTCGCGGCGCAGGGCCTCCAGCCGCTGGGTGGCGGCGCGTTCTTTCACGGCGGCTTCGGCGGCGCCATGGGCCAGTGATTCAATGGTTTTTTCCAAGGCCACCCGCGCGACTTCGCGGCCGGCGGCGGCCTCCGCAATGGCTTTTTGGTTGCGGTTCCAGATCGGCAGGGACAACCCCAGCCCCAACCCCAACGTGGTTTCGCCGCTTTCGCGTTTGCCGGTGGGCCCCAGCGACAACTCGGGGCGGCTGCGGGCGACTTCCACCCGCAGGGCGCCCTCGGCCTCGTCAAAGGCCGCTTGGGCGGCCAGACGCGCGGGGTGGCCGGCCTCTTCCACCGCCCCACCGGCGGCTGGCGGCGCATCCGCGGGTTGAAGCACGACCGGGCACTCCGGGCGCAGGCCGCACAGGGCCAGGATCCGCAACCGGGCAGCCCCGGCCTCGGCCGCCGCATCCAACCGGTTCACCCCGGATTGGATGCGGGCGAAATCCACCGCATCGGCCTCGTAAGCCGGCACCGAACCGGCCGTCACCAACGCGCGCAGGCGGGTCTGCAACGCATCCAGTCGCCGGGCTTGGCCGGCCCAAGCCGCCTCGCGCGCCGTGGCGCCCTGCCAGCGTGCGAAGGCTTCGCGCACCTGGCGCACCACCTGCGCTTCGCCGAGCACCACTTGGGCTTGGGCGGCCGACAGCCCGCGCTGGGCATGGTCCGCCTGCGCCTGCCACCGGTCGGACAGGGGCAGCGTGAAGGCCAGCCCGCCCTCGATGAGCCAGGGCGACGCGCCGCCGGAAACCTGGCGGCCAAGGCCGGCACTGAGCGACGGATCCTCCGGCAGGCCGGCCAGAGGGG
>CANIYR010000111.1 GCA_947471825.1 Phycisphaeraceae bacterium
GATGAAGCAAAGCGGAACGCAGACGACCGCGTAGATGATCAGGCTGATCAGCCAGTTGATCTGCGAGCGGCCGCATTGCTTCACAAAGTCGGATTGGTCCTTGTTGGTGACCCACATCACCAGGAACAGGATCCAGCCGACCGAAGGCAAGAGCGGCGAGAGATGCATCAGCGTGCAAAACGGGCGCGGATCCATGCCCCAAGGCTTGAAGGGAGTTGACTGGTCCGTGGCGGCTTTGGCCGCCGCTTCGGCCGCACTCTGGCCGGGCGTAAGCGGCGGATGGGCGGGGTATTGATCGGTCATGGCGGTGTTTCTGGAAAGGGTGCTGAATGTTAGGTTGCGGCAGACTGTTGCACAGCGGATGCCCGGCGGCGCTTCTTACGATTTTTTTTCGGGTTCTGCCGCGGCCCAGCCGCCCAACGCCTTGCCCTCGCTCTTCCAACTCCAAGCCACCAGTCCGATGCCGGCAGCCAGAAGGAAGAAACTCAGCAGCTGGCCCTGGGTCACGCTCGGCAGGTTGCCGTTCTTGATGAATTGCGCGTCCGGCATGCGGAAAAATTCGTCGCCCACGCGGGCCGCGGTGTAGGCCAGGGCGAACAGGCCGGCGATCAAGCCGGGTTTGCGCGGCTTGCGGTAGGCGATGAACAGGACCAGAAAGACCGCCAAGCCTTCGGCCGCCGCCGCGTACAGTTGCGAGGGGTGGCGGGGGGTCAGCATGCCCGGCTCGCGCAAAATGGCGGCCAACTCCGGATCCGCCTTGGCCGCCATGCCCAAATCGGCCGGCACCGGGCCGATCCGCGCCGCCAGGGCTTCGTATTTCTTCGGATCCTCGGCCACTTCCTGCGGGAACAAAACGGCGAAGCGGTAGGAGGCATCACAGGCCCGGCCGTAGAGTTCGCCATTGACAAAGTTGGCCAGGCGGCCGCAGCACAGGCCCAGGGGTGCGGCGAAGCCGATCAGGTCGAGCAGGTAGGGCACCGGCACCTTGTGCTTGCGCGCCCACCAGGCGGTTGCCAGCCCGGCCCCGATCATGCCGCCATGCGAGGCCATGCCGCCTTGGTGGATGGCCAAAACGCCCCAAAAGGGCAGGCTGTCTGAAAATTCCACCCACAGGTGGGGCTTGTAGAAAACACAGTAGCCCAGGCGCCCGCCGATCAAGACGCCCATGGCGCAGGTCATGATCAAATCGGCCGCCGCGTCTTTGGCCAGAGGCACGCCCAGTGGCGTGGCCCCGGCGCCCATCACGCGGCGCACCAAGAGCCAGGCGATGATGAAACCGGCCAGGTAGGACAGGCCGTACCAGGCGATGCCGCCGTTGGGCAGCCACGGAATGTGCACGGCCATTTTGTCGAGGTCGTGCAGCCAGAGGGCAAGCGGCAGGGTCATTGCTTCGGCTCTTTCTGCGGGGCGGTTTTTGCGGCGATCAGGTTGACCGTGGCGTTGCCGGCATGCGGCAGGGAGGCTTCCAGGGATTGGAACTCCCACTTCTCATCACCGACCTTGTGCAAGGCGTGCCCCCACACCAAGGCTTCGCCGAGCGGGGTTTGCAGCGGGAAGCGCACCTTGCAATGCTCGATGCCCTCTTTCCCTTTGGGTTCGGTGGTGGATTCAACCCCAAAGCCGATTTCCAGGGGCAGTCCCAAGGCCGCCACCTGCGGGTTTTGTTGCGCCATTTCAAACGCCAGCTGCACGGGCGCCGAACCGCGCCGGTCGGCCAGCGTCTTGAAATCTTCCGGCGGGTGCCCCTTGTCGCCGGCCAGCACGATGACATCGGCGGCCTGCGGCAGGTAGACGCGCAAATAATCAATTTGCCAAGGGCCCGCGGGCGTCGGATGCGCCGCCCGCACCTGGGCCACGGCGCTGCCCTTGGGGCCTTTGAGGAACAGGTTCATGTCGCGGCGTTCAACCCCCACGGTGGTATCAACGGTCATCGAGATCAGAAAGCCGGGCTCCAAGGGCAGCCCCAAGGTCTCCATCCGCGGATCTTTGGCCGCCAAGGCGACCACCAATTGGACCGGTTCAGACTTCCGCCGCACCAGCATGGTGACACACAGGGTGGCGGTGAAGGCGCTGGCCGACACCGAGACCACCAGCACCAGGGGCCAGAACCACTTGGGCATCTTTTGCGGGATCAGCGGCAGCTTTTGGGGGGTTTCGGGCATAGGGTGGGAATTCTATCACCCCGCCAATTCGGACTTCAGCGCGTTCGAGGTCACCATCACATCGAACAAAACATGGGTCGCCGCCGCGATGCCGAAGCCGCGCCACTGGTAGATGATGGCGAAATACACGCCGCCGAACACATAGAAGAGCGCCTTGGAGCCCTCGAAAACATTGTCACGGCTGACAAAATGCGCCGCCATGAACAGCAGGGAGGTGCAGGCCATGGCGATGGCCATGCCGATGGCGCTCCCTTTGCCGAACAGGGCCGAGGTGATGAACCTGAACAGGTTCAGGCCGAACAGCCGGAACACCAGTTCCTCGAAAATCCCCGCCCCCAGCGACAGCATCATGCCCATGCGCCAGGCACCCCAAGGTTCGGCTGCCTGCGGGTCAACGGCGGCCATTGGCGACAAGGCCGAAAGTTGCAAAGCTGCCTGCGGCGACGGACTCAGGCGCAGGGAAATGACGGCGCCGATCACGAGCAGGGGGATGGCCCAGCCGACGGCTTCCAGCAGCATGACCGTGTACAGGAAAGGGTCCGGCGCGATCCACCAGGGCCGCCTGTCCGTTTGGCGCAGGCATTCGGCGGCGTGAATCCCAAGCAGGGCGATCACCGCGACCAAGCCGGGCATGAACGCGAGATGGAAGCCGAACCGGTGGAACATGTCGGAAATGACCGAGTGCGCCACCAGGGAAGGCGCACGGATTTCCGGCGCGATGAAAACCGCCCATGACTCGTAACCCATGATCGGCAGCAGCAAAAACCATAGCACATGGGCGGTCCATTGGGAGCGAACGGCATAGGTGGGCAGGGCTTGGCGCATGGGTGACGGGGATATATCGGCCCCTTGCCGGCAGGGCCCCCTGTTTCAACACAAAATTCACCGTTTTGACCCCTGAACCGCATTCAGTCCGGACCCGGTTTCCTTTCACGGTTTGCGCCCAAACAGCCGATAGTCCGACCATGTTTGCCCCCACGGATGGCGGCATCTTTATTCTTCGGCTTTGGTTTCCAGAAAGCACCCCGCATGGACGCATTCCGCATCGTGGGCGGCCGCCCGCTCAAGGGCACGGTCCGCATCAACAGCGCCAAGAACGCCGCGCTGCCCCTGATGGCCGCCACCCTCATGGCGCCCGACTCCAAGTTGCTGGGCGTGCCGGACCTGTCCGACACCCGCAGCATGATCAAACTCATGGCTTCGCTGGGCGTTGCGGCGGAAATCACCCCGTCGGCGGTCAAGGGCGCGCCGGGCATGGATTTGGCCTGCAAGGTCACCAGCACCGAGCAAAGCCAGGCCAGTTACGACATCATGAAGACCATGCGCGCGGGCATCTGCGTCTTGGGCCCGATGGTCGGCGCCCGCGGCGAGGCCCGCGTGTCGATGCCCGGCGGCTGCGCCATCGGCGACCGCCCGATCGACCTGCACCTGCGCGGCTTGAAGGCCTTGGGCGCCAAAATCGAATTGGATGGCGGCTACATCGTGGTCAGGGCCCCCGGCAAGGACGGCCGCCTGATTGGCGCCCGCGTGTTCCTGGGCGGGCCCAACGGTTCGACGGTGACCGGCACCGCCAATGTGCTCTCTGCCGCCGTGCTGGCCAAGGGCACCACCGTCATCGAATGCGCCGCCTGCGAGCCTGAAGTGGTCGATTTGGCCAACTTCCTCACCAAGATGGGCGCGCAGATCTCCGGCGCCGGCACCCCGCGCATGATCATTCACGGCGTCGACAGCCTCAAGCCCGCCACCCACCAAGTGATGGCCGACCGCATTGAAGCCGGCACTTATGTGTGTGCCGCCGCCATGACCGGCGGCGATGTGGTCCTGGAAAACTTCCCGACCGACACCCTGGCCGCCGCCATCGACCGCTGGAACGAAATGGGCGTGACCCTGGAGCCGGTGAACCTGAAGCGCGGCCAGACCTTCGAACCAGGCTTGTCAGACAGTGTGCGCGTGGTGTGCGAGCGGGTCATCCGCGCCACCGAAATCGTCACCCAGCCGCACCCCGGCTTCCCCACCGACCTGCAGGCCCAGTTCATGGCCTTGATGACGCTGGCCGAAGGCAATTCGATCGTCACCGAAAAGATCTATCCCGACCGCTTCATGCACGCCCCCGAGCTGCAGCGCATGGGCGCCAAAATCATCCGCATCAACAATGTGGCGGTGGTCAGCGGCGCCCGCGGCCTGACCGGCGCCCCGGTCATGGCCAGCGACCTGCGCGCCTCGGCCAGCCTGGTGATCGCGGGCTTGGCGGCGCGCGGCGAAACCACCATCAACCGCGTTTACCATCTGGACCGCGGCTACCAGCAGATGGAAGTCACCTTGCGCGCCCTGGGGGCCGACATCGAGCGGATCAATGTGAAGGAAGGCTGATTTCGAATGGTGTTTCGCGGAGAACCGGATTCGCCCCTACAATCCGCCCCCTTCCCACCAGCATCCGGGGTGTAGCTCAGCTTGGTAGAGCGTCGTCTTTGGGTGGCGAATGTCGTCGGTTCGAATCCGGCCGCCCCGATCGTTAAACCCCTTGTTTACAAGGGGTTTTTCGCTTTTCTTGCGGAATCTTAGGGTTTTTTGGGTGTTTTCCGAGTTCCACTGTCTTTGGCTGCGACCGCTTCAAAAACCTCGTTTTCGACCGTTTTTGGCAGATCGCCCCCACCTCCGCCCCCACTAACTTTTGCTCCGGTCTGGAAGGCTGCCGCCCGCACCAGCATGTCGTCGCTCGTGCGCCGGTAGTGCGCGTCCGCCACGGCCTCCGTGTGGCCCATCCACTGGGACACGGAGGAAGACTGAAAGCGCTCGGACAGTTCGGTGGCGCGGGTCCGGCGGAGGTTCTGCCAAGGGGCGGTCCAGGACAAGTCGGCGCGCCTTATCGCCTTCTTCAGGACGGAGGTCGTCGCGTTCGCCCCGACCGACCGGTAGTGCTGGAACAGGTAGTCAGCCCCCGCCGGCAGCGCCCTGAGTAGCTTGCGCAGCTCGCATTCGACTTCCGGAAACAATGGGCACTTGCGGAATGCCTTGCCGGTTTTCTTGGCCGTCTTGTCGCACGGGATCATCACATACTGGGGGCCGCCTTCGGCACCGCAATGAACATGTTCGCGCTTGATGCCCAGCGGCTCGGTGTGCCGGGTGCCGCACCACCGGGCAAATGCGAAGAGCGTCCGCATCTCCTGGTCTTCCAGCTGCTCCAGGATCTTCATGGCCTCCTCATGGGTGACGAAGTGCCGCTTCTCCTCCGCGGCCGGCTTGGTGGCTTTAGGCACGGAACGGTCCGCGAATGGGTTCTCCAAGATGAGCTTGTGCCGCCTAGCGTCCTCGAAGATGACGGCCATGTCCTCGCACCGCTTGTTCGGCGTGCTGCCGGTCAGGCCGCGGACCATGATCTCAGCCTTGGCCCGGACATCCCAACGGATCCGGGGCTTTTGAACCCAGCGGTGGAAATCCAAGGCGTCGCCGACCGTGATGGTCGAAATGTCGCGAGCCTTGCCGAAGAAGTACC
>CANIYR010000112.1 GCA_947471825.1 Phycisphaeraceae bacterium
CCGGATAATGCGGCTGGCCGTCGGGGCCGGTCACCGTCCACCACCGGCCGCCCTCCACCGCGTAGCCCAGGCAGCAGCCGTGCAGCAAGCATCCGATGCGGCCGATGGCCATGCCAAACGGCGTCACGCAGGCGAAAGAATCGCCGGTGGATTGGGTGACTCCCGCCACTTTCTTGCCGAGTTCCACCCCGGCATAACCCAAGAGAAGCGAACCGAGCACCGTTTTGCCGACCAGCATGCGATCCAGAAAATGCTCCTGCCCCCACCAGATCGGCGCCTCGGCCAGCACATAGCCCACCTTGGCCCCCAGAAGCGCCCCAAGCAAGCCGCCGGCATACACCGCCATCATGCGCGGATCGGATTTGAAGCGCCGCGACCAATACCAGGCAGTGAGCACCAACCCGGCCAACAGGCAGAGGGTGTAACCGGCGGAGGAGAGATGAAAGGCGTGTTCGATCATGGTTTTCCCGGGACCGAGGGTCTCCGACCCTCGTTAAAGAGCCTCCGCAAGCCAAGGGTCGGAGACCCTCGGTCCCGGGAAAGCCTCAGCGCATCGCGTAATGGCGGCAGAAGGATTCCAACTTGCCGCCCTCGCCCACCACATGCACGCAGCAGCGGTCGATGCGGTGCTGGTCGTAGGTCCAGGCGTCCATGAAGGGCTTCACAAACAGGCGCAGCACGCTGTGGGGGCCGATTTCCAGGGCGCGCAGCACGCGGCCCAACTCCTCGTTTTCGCAACCGCATTTTTCCAGGTCGGCCAGGCTGAAGTTGATGCGGTCCTTCAAAAAACCCTGCAAGTCCGGCAGGTTGATGACCTGCGACAGGCCGATCAACTTGCCGCCGTGGCGCAGCAGGTAGCCGACCGTGTGGCAATTGGGGTCGCCGCAGGGCAGCGGGGTGAAATCCTCTTCGGTGAGCAAGCCATCCGACTGCGCCACCACGCCCTTGACGATATCGGCCACCGTCAGGCGCTCCACCGGCGGGCGCCGGACGGTGGCGGCTGTTACTGGACCGAGGGGCTCCGCCCCCCCCACCGTCACATTCACCCCCGCATAGGCGCGGCCCGAGCCGAACATCGGCTGGTAAGTGATGCCGCGCACATGGGCGTTGGAAAGGGCCAGCCGCAGGGTGTCGCCCAGGTGCGCCTGGTTGTGGCGGTCCACCGTCATGGCCAGGGTGGCGGGGATTTCTTCCTTCGCGCACACGAATAGCGCCCGCTCGCGGAGCTTGCGCAAATCCAGCCCGCGCATCATGACTTGGCCGGCTTCCTGCGGGCCGTCGAACTGCAGGTACAACTCCATCTTCTTGAGCCGCCGGCGGATTTCGCCCAATTGCGCGGCAAAAGCCGGTTCCTGCGCCACCTTGAGGCCATTGGTGTTGAGCAGGCAGTAGCCGATGCGCGGATGGGCCAGCGACCATTCCAGGATGCGGAAGAATTCAGGGTGGATGGTCGGCTCGCCGCCGGAGAGTTGCAGGATGTCGATGTTGGGCTTGCGCGCCAGCACGCTCCCGATGCGCGCGGTGAATTCCGCAAACGACAGGCACTCCACCGTTTCCTTTTTTTCGCTGCCGGCAAAACAGGTCGGGCATTCCAGGTTGCAGGAGGTCACGATTTCAATCAGTGCAATGCAGGTGCTGGAATGCTCCACCGTGCCGGGATCATGCATCAGGACGCCGCCGGCCGGGGCCTGGCGGATGGCCGCCGGCGCGCAGCAGGATCCGCCGGCGCAGCAGGCACCCGCCTGGCTTGAAGCGGCCGCTTCGCCTTCGCCACGCCCCAGCGACAGGTGGTAATGCCTGGCATCGCTGGCAATCAGGGCCTCAAACACCCCATGGTCGGGGCAGGTCTTTTCCAGATAAACCGCCTCGCCGCGTTGCAGCACCCTGGCGGGGACTTGGGCCAGGCAAAGGGGGCAGAGCGAGGAGGTGGTTTTAAGGAGCATGAGGATCAACGGAAAACGGACCGTGCGTCACCGGCAACCATGGATTCAACCCTGTTGCGGGCCGGACAAAGCATCGGCCACAAAATGGATTTACTCGGTGCATCCGGCGGCGAATGTCCTGCCATTTTCTCTCCCATCACGCCCATCCTACCCCCTCCCCGCATCCGGTGCCGGCTCCTCGCTGCGGGTCGCCCCGCCTTCCGCTAACCTTTCCCCATGACCACACCCCGTCCGCTTGTTCCCCTGCTTGTCGCCATTGCCGTGATCGGCGTTTTGGGCGGCGTGGTTGCCATGGTTTACGCCGGCTGGCAATCCCCGCCGCAGCCCTTGGAGGCGCCCGCCGAAAATCCCGCCGAAACCGCCCGCGACTTGTCGGTCCGCATGCAGGAATCGATCATTGGCAAAGGCGACCTGACGATCATGCTGCCCGACGCCAAAACACTGGCGGAAAAAAATCCGGGCTGTTTCGAGGCCCAGCTGCTGCTGGGCCAGCTCTACATCGCGCTCAACCGCTACGACATGGCCTACGCGCCGGCGCGCCAGGCGCTTTCCCTGCGTCCCCTGGGCCAGGAACTGACCAAATTGCTCGGCACCCTGGCAGCCAACACCGAACGCCTGGATGAGGCGGAAAAACTGTACCGCCAGGTGGTCAAGAAAAGCCCCCGCACGCGCGAGCGCGGCATGGTGTGGGCGATGCTGGGCGGCGTCCTGTGCCAGAAAAACCGTTGGGACGAGGCCGACGTCGCCTACGCCGCCGCCTTGGAAGACGACCGCTTCCTGATTCCCGCCCACGCGGCGCGCGCGGAGATCGCGCTCAAAAAAAATGACCTGTCCGCAGCCTTGGGGCGCATCGAAGAAGGCATGGCCTGGGCGTCCACCGATCCGAGTGTCGACCAGACGGCCCTTTTGGTCATGAAAGCGCGCATCATTCTGACCTTGGGCAGGGCCGAGGACGCCGAGCGCCTGCTGGTGACCGAGCTCACCCCGGCGCAGCGCCTGACCGTGGGTGTCGCCGCCTGCCTGGCCGATGTGTGGGCGAAGGAAAACCTCCCCGGCAAGGCCGCGGCCCATTACGAGGCGGTGCTGGCGGAATTGGAAAAACCGCCGGAGCCGGGGGCGCGGCCGACGGAAAAGACCGACGAAACGGCCAAACAGGCGCAGATCAAAGAAGCCCGGGCAGGGGCCGCACGCTGGTGGCATGCCGCCGGGGATGATGCCGCGGCGAAGAAATACGAATGAAGGCGGTTCCCGAAAAGCCGGCTGGCAGCCGGCCAAGCCATGCAAAAGCGAAAGGGGCCGGCGGAAATCATCCGCCAGCCCCTTTCGCTTTTTGCCTTGACATGCATCGAACGGCCGGCTGCCAACCGGGCTTTTGCGACCCGGCTTATTTCAGCGCCGCTTCGATGGTCTCGTTGAGCAGCTTCTCGTTCGGGCCGACCAGGGTGTTCACCACCTTGCCGCCCTTGAACACCAGCACCGTGGGGATGGACTGGATGTTGTAGGCGATGGCCGTGTTGCGGTCCGAGTCGGTGTTGAGCTTGCCGAGCTTGATCTTGCCGGCATGGGCCGTGGCCACCTTGTCCAAAACCGGCGAGAGCATGCGGCAGGGCATGCACCACTCGGCCCAGAAGTCCACCAGCACCGGAACGGTGCTCTTGAGGACTTCCTGTTCGAAGTTGGCGTCAGTGAAAGTGAGGGTGTGGGGACCGGCCATGGGATGCTCCAAAAAGGAGGTGTGGAAAGACGGGCTGAAAGAACGTGCGGGAAGGCATTCTAGCACCACCCGGCCTTTGGCGTCCGGGGCGGCGCAGGGGCGCAGGCGTTACACTGCCAAACCGCCCAAAACAGCCCGGTCCCCACAGGATTCCACCCATGCAAGTCCCCCTGCTTGACCTCAAAACCCAGTACGCCGCCTTGAAGCATGAAATCATGCCGAGGCTCGAGGCGGTGCTGGACTCCCAGGTGCTTATCGGCGGCCCGGAAGTCGAGCGCTTCGAGAAGGAATGCGCCGCCTACTGCGGCACCAAGGACGCCATCGCCATCTCCTCCGGCACCGATGCCATCCTGTGCGCGCTGATGGCCATGGATGTCAAGGCCGGCGACGAGGTCATCCTGCCCTCCTTCACCTTCTTCGCCACCGCCGGCTGCGTGCACCGCCTGGGCGCCAAGCCGGTGTTCGTGGACATCGAGCCGGAGACCTTCAACATGAATCCGGAGGCGATTGAGGCCAAGATCACCGCCAAAACCAAGGCTGTCATGCCGGTCCACCTGTTCGGCCAGATGGCCGACATGGATCCGATCCTGGACTTGGCCGACAAGTACGGCATCCAAGTGCTGGAGGACGCCTGCCAATCCCTCGGTTCCACCCAGCGCGGCGTCAAAGCCGGGGCGCTGGGCCTGTGCGGCGCGTTCTCGTTCTTCCCCTCCAAGAACCTGGGCGGCGCCGGTGATGGCGGCCTCCTATCCACCAACAACCCGGCCTTCGCCGACCGCGTGCGCTTGCTCCGCAACCATGGCGCCAAGCAGCGTTACTTCCACGATGAAGTCGGCGCCAACTTCCGCCTTGACTCGCTGCAATGCGCCTACCTGTCGGTCAAGCTGAAGCATCTGGAATCCTGGCACGCCGCCCGCCGGGTGAACGCCGCCATTTACCACGAAATCCTTGACGGCTGCCCGGGCATCGTGATGCCCAAGGTCCTGCCGATCAACACCAGCATCCACAACCAGTTCACCCTGCGCGTGAAGGATGGCAAGCGCGACGCACTCCTGAAGCACCTGACGGACAACCAGATCGGTTCGGCCATTTACTACCCGCTGTGCCTGCACCTGCAGGAATGCTTCGCTTTCCTGGGCGGCCGGGAAGGCGACCTGCCCGAATCTGAAAAGGCCTCGAAAGAAGTGCTGTCCATCCCGATTTACCCGGAGCTTGCCGAAGCGCAGGTGCGGTTTGTGGGCGAGACGATCAGGGCGTTTTTCTAAGGAGGGTCGGCTTGATCCGACCATGACCAACCCATCGGGCGGCGGATGCCCCAAACACAACGCGCGTGAATTTCACCGCATCTTCCTGGCACACCTCCATGGTCGGCCGCTCATCGGCCTGTTGCGACCCTCCCATGTACGCCATCTCGATCCAATCCTCCTTCATTGCCGACCACGCATTGCGCCTGCCCGGCGGCGCGCTTGAGGACCGCCACGGCCACGACTGGCCGGTGGAAGTCTGGGTGACGGCGCAGCAACTGGATGAAATCGAAACCGTGATGGATTTTCATCCGCTGCACGCGCAGCTGGATTTGTTCCTGGCCCGCTGGCGCTTCGGCTACCTGAACAGCCTGCCGCCCTTTGCGGATGGCACCGGCGCCTTGGTCATTTCCCCCTCGGCCGAACGCGTGGCCTGGGCCATCGGCCAGGCGGTGCTGGGCATGCTGCCGGCCACGGTGAAACTGGAGAAAGTCCGCGTGGGCGAGGCCCCCGGCTGTTTCGCGGAGTGGCGTCATGCTTGAGCGCGTCACTGCCGGGGGCGGACTGGTGTTCTTCCGTTCGCGCTCGCTGCATGCGCTGGGGGTGCC
>CANIYR010000113.1 GCA_947471825.1 Phycisphaeraceae bacterium
AAGAGCGAGAACGACCGCATGTCGCGTTCGGTCAAGATCAAGGAATCGGGCGATTCCACCCTCAAGGCCGGCACGGTCATCCTCAAGAGCGATCTCAAGGAAATCGTGGCCAGCCTCGAAGCCGAAGGCAAGGAAGCCCCCAAGGCCGTCAAGTGCCGCCCTGCCACCGGCGAAATCCGCCTGCTCGGCATCTCCAAGGCGGCGCTCGCCAGCGACTCCTTCCTGTCCGGCGCATCGTTCCAGGAAACCTCCAAGGTGCTCACCGAAGCGGCCATCGCCTGCAAGAGCGACCACCTGGTGGGCCTCAAGGAAAACGTGCTGTTGGGCCACCTGATCCCGGTCGGCACCGGCTTCTCCGCCTACCAGGCGATGGAAGTGGTGAAACTGGCGGAAGCCGCCGGCACCCCGGACCTCACCGCGGAGCAGGAGTACGAAGCGGCCGTCGCCATGGCCGAATCGGCCGGCGCGGAACTGCCCTCGGAAGTCGGCGCCACCATCGGCCAGTCCAAGGTGATCGAAAAGCTGATGGAGGAATACCTCCAGCAGCCCAAGAACAAAAAATAAGGGTTAAATCCCACAAGCGAAAAAACCAGCCGCAAGGCTGGTTTTTTCGTGGATTGTTTCGGATGTTCAGCTTAGGGACAGAGTTTGCGCAAGGTCCGCAAACAAAAAGCACCGGGCTTGGGCCAAGCGCTTTTATTCATTTCACCCAAACGGTTTAATTTGCCGTGAAGCCATCGCCGGTTTCCGTTACCCCCAGCCCGTTGGCCGCCCGGTGGGCCAAGGTGTGGTGAACGGTTTCCGCCCTGTCGGGGGAACCGATGGCCGCAGCCAATGCGTCCGCCGTGAAGGAGCGGCCGGGATTGGCCCGCAGGTGCGCCATGGCCTTGGCCAGCACATCCAGCACGGTGTTGGCGGCTTTTTTGCCGGCCTCGACGCCAGGCTGGTGGTAGGCATTGATGTTGACCAGGGTGGCGTAGTAGCCGACGGTGCGCTCGTAAAGGGCCACCAAGGCCCCGATGCTCATGGCATCCAGGCGGTCCAGGGTGATGGTCAGGCTGGCCCGGCCACTTTCAAACAAGGCTTCGCGGGTGCCGAGGAAAAATCCGGTCAGAAAGTCGCCGCTGGTGACGCCCGGTTCGACTTCCAGCGCGTCAAAGCGCGGTGCGGGCACCAGGGCGTCATCCTGCAGCACGTTGATGAAGGTGGCAAAGAAATTCGGCACGCCATCCCGCAATTGCTGCACATAGGCATGCTGGTCGGTGGAGCCTTTGTTGCCATACACGGCCAGGCCCTGGAACACTTCCTTGCCATCCAGGTCGTGCCGTTTGCCAAGCGATTCCATGATCAGTTGCTGCAAATAGCGGCTCATCAGCAGCAGGCGGTCCTTGTAGGGCAGCAGAACCATGTCCTTGTTGCCGCAACCGCCCGTCGCATGGTGCCATGCCAGCGCCATGCGCGCGGCGGGGTTGGTTCCGGCGCTGCGGTTCTCGCGTGTGATGCGGTCCATCTCACCGGCGCCGGCGAGGAAGGCGTCGATGTCGATGCCCTGGAGCGCCATCGGCAGCAGGCCCACCGCCGAACAGAGCGAGGTGCGGCCGCCGACCCAGTCCCACATCGGGAAGCGGGCCAGCCAGCCGTCCTTGCGGGCGATTTGGTCCAGATTGGAGTTCTCGCCTGTCACGGCCACCGCATGCCTGGCGAAGGGCAGTCCGCTTGCCTCGTAGGCGGCCTTGGCCTCCAGCATGCCGTTGCGGGTTTCCGGCGTGCCGCCGCTTTTGGAAATCACCAGCGTGAGCGTTTGCGGCAGTTTGCCGGCTTTCGCCAAGCCGCCCAGCACGCGGCGCAGGCCGTCCGGATCGGTGTTGTCGAGGAAATGCACGGTCATTTTGTCCTCCGCCGAGCCGAGCGAATCCGCGATCAGCTGCGGGCCCAGGGCCGATCCGCCGATGCCGATGACCAGCACACCGGTGAAGCGCGCCGCCGTGGGCGGGCGGGTCTGTCCGGCATGCACGGCTTGCGTGAACGACTTGATCTGGGCCAGCGCCGCCTGGATGGTCACGGACAGTTCCTGCCGGGGGGCAAGGGCGGCGTTGCGCAGCCAGTAATGGCCGACCATGCGGTTTTCATCCGGGTTGGCGATGGCGCCCTGCTCCAGCGCATCCATGGCGCCGAAGGCCCCCGCCAAGCGGGTATCCGCCTTGGCCCAGAAGTCTGGCGGAACCGGCAGACGCGAAGTATCGAGGGCAAGGCCCAAGGTGGGGCAGGAAACCAGTTGCGTGCGATAAGCGGACCAGAGTTCGGATCGGTTCATGCGGTTCCGGTTCAAGGGGGCTTGGTGCGGGAAGGGAGCGCGCCAAAATGCGCCGGAATGGTTTATTTTTCCGAGTAGGGGTCGCGCGGCGGGCGGGTCGTGAAGCGGTGGCGCAGGCCGGTGGCAGGATCGAACAGGTCCGTCAGCACCACGCGTTTGTCAAGGTCGGGGCGCAGGAAACAGCCGACGGGATAAGGTTCCTCGTGGCGGTTCACGCAGGTGGTCAAATCCACCACATTGGCGGTGCCGATGGCCAGAAGCGGCAGCGACGCGGCGTATTGCCGGTTGACCCACAGCACGCAGTCGCGTTTGACGGTGATGCCGGTGTTGTGGAGATGCAGAAAACGGCCTTCGCGGGTGACGATGACTTCCAGATCCTCGCCGTATTTCGCATTGTCGGGGTAGTCCATCGCGGCCAGCCTGACGGTTTCGGCCGCGCTGACACCCGCCGGCAGCGTGGAGCAACCGGCCAGGCCAAAGCCGATGAAAAGAAGGGTGGGCATGGCCGCGGCAAAGGTGGGCAATCGCATGCCGGTATCGTAGGACAAAACAGTTACACTTTCACACCTGTTTCCGGCGCATTCAAGCCGGCTGCGGATATCCGGCGTGCGCGCCATTTTGGCCCTCATAGCTCAGTTGGCTAGAGCAGCGACCTTCTAAGTCGCAGGTCGCAGGTTCGACTCCTGCTGGGGGTACCTGTAAGAATTGCCAGAATAGGAAGTAGCAGGAATCCCCGGTAAAACTGGGGTTTTCTTGTTGCCGGTTCCTGCTGGTTCCCGATCCATTTGGGCCGCTTTTTGGGTCAAGTGGGCCGGATTTTGGGCCGCATTTTTGGTGGCGCTCAACTTGGCTTCGATCCCTTCCACGGCGGCGGCAAAATGTTCGTCCGTCACCTTGCGGTAACAGGCCACCGAGACGGCTTCTGTGTTTCCCATCCAGGCATTGACCACATGGGCCGGGCGGCTTTCCACCAGTTCCGTGATGCGCGTCACCCGCAGGTTGTGCCACGGGCGCTTGTAGGCCGCCACCCCGGCCCGCTTGATTGCCGCCGTGATGCACTTGAAAGACCATTCGGCGGTCTTGCCATTGTAAACCGGGAACAGGTATTTCTCCCGCTCCGGCGCATGGCTTTGCAGTTCGGCCAAGGCGCTGGCCAGTTCGGGGAACAGGGGCACCTCCCGGCTTTCCTTGCCCTTGCCTGCGGTCTTGGGGGAAAGCACGGTCAAGCGGGCCTTGTCAAAGTCCACATGCTCCCAGGTCAAAAGGCGGGTTTCCCCGATCCGCAGGCCGCCCCAGCGGCACAGGGCGAACATGGCGGCCAGTTCCCAATCCTTGTTGGCGCGGCAGGCTTCCAGAATGGCCAGGGAGTCCGCCACGGGCAGCAAATGCACCTTGGCAGCGGCAGCGGGCAGGGATGCCTTTTGGATGCTCTTGTCCGCAAAGGGATTTTTGGCGATCAATTCGCACTTCACCGCCCACCCCAGCATGGCGCGCATTTGCTTGCACATGTCGCGGGCGGTGTTCTCGCCCATGCCGGGGCCGGTGGTCTTGTCGCTGGCCGGCTGGCCGTCCTTGGGCTTGGGCAGGCGCAGCCAGTTGGAGAAGGCGCAGGCATCGCCCACGGTGATGGTCTTGATATCCCGGGCCTTGCCGAAGTATTCCACGGCCCGCGCCTTGGCTTGTTTGTATCCGGCTTTGGTGGATGCCGCCACGGCACCATGGGCGGCGGTGAAGGCATCCGCGAACGATTCCAAGCCGGTGGGGATGCCATTGCCGGCGCCCAGCAGGTTGGCAAGGGTAAGTTTTTCCCGCAGGGCCGGGGCAATGGTTTGCAGCCATGCCCGGGTGTCCGCGTCCGGTTGTTCGCCGGTGGTGGCGCAATCAATCAGGCGCTCCACCCGCACATGGAAGGCGCGGGCGTTGGTCTTGCTCATCTCGCCCAGGCGGATCGTTTTGCGGATGCCGGTGGTGGGGCACATGAAGCGCAGGCGGTTGTCTTTGGTGAGGGATGCCATGGGTTTTATTCCTTGCCCTTCTTGGGCGGTTGTTTGGTCGGGGTGAGTTCAAGTCCCAGGACGGCGCAGACTTTTTCCGCGTTGTCTATGCGGAAATTACGGCCATCCTTGAGGAATCGGTGGAGGGTGGATTGCGGCACGCCAGTCTCTTTGGAAAGGGCGGTGATGGACGGCAGGTAATTCATCATCGCCCGCCGGAGGGTGTCATCAATGGGGGATCGGTTCTTGGCCATGGTGCGCGCATTTTAATGCCTTTTTGCATTAAGTAAAAAGAAAATAAAAATATGCTTCTAGGATTTCCGTATTTCTGGATTTGTCAGGTCGGGGTGGGCCACCCAAAATTGGCCCTTGCGCGTTCCGGTGGGGCGTTCGGCAGGGATCAGGTATCCGTGGGCTTCCAGTTGCTCTGCCACCGGCTGCATGGAGGTTGGCTTGTCCCCAAACAGGTGGCGGACGGGCCGCCACAATTCGGTCAGTGCTTGCGCCCCCTTGGGCCATCCGGCCGCGTTGTAGTGGTTCACCACGGCGGCGGCTGTATTGGTGGAATTGCCGAAAAAGAGCCGGTGAACTTCCACCGCATGCGGAATCAGGGCGCGGCCAAAGGCCACCGCATGCGCCATCCGTTCGGCTGGCAGGGGTTCATTGGGGCGGGGATTGCCTGCCGCATGCGCCAATGCCGCCACCCGTGCCACCAATCCCGGCAACTTGGATGCCCAGGGCTTCACCGGGCCGATCAGGTCGCCGGTGCCCTTTTTCATGCGCGGTTCGATTTCGCGCTCAAAGGCTTTCCACAGCGCGTGCGCCTCGGGGGTCAGTGTGATTTCCACGGGCTCCCCGCGCCAGTGCCATGCCTGCCGGGCAAGAATGGCAAGGGCCGCGTGGTATTTGATTCGCAACCCGTCCGGCACCTGTGCCGGGTTCAAGGTGCGCCCGCCCACCTTGGAAGCCGGAAGGGCCCACATAAACCGGGCCAGCAATCCCCGCCCGATGAAGCCGGGTTGTTTGCCCAGGGTCATCAGGCAATCGGGTTGCGGTGAAATGGCAATGCTCACCAATGGGCGGGAAAGCAGGTGCTCCCCCCGTGCAATCCGGCTGGAGGTGTAAGGGCTGCCGGCGTGGGCTTTCAAAATCAGTTCG
>CANIYR010000114.1 GCA_947471825.1 Phycisphaeraceae bacterium
CGACCTGGAATGAACCTGGCAAAAGGCGCCGGATAAAACAGCGGAAACGCGCCGAAAACCGGCCGCGCGCCCCCTACAATCCGCGATATGCAAATCCATCTCAATGGCCGGCTGTGCCCCGCCGCCGAAGCCCTTGTTCCCATCGAAGACGCCGGCCTCCAGCACGGCGTGGGCCTGTTTGAAACCTTTTTCTGCTACAACGGCAAGCCGTTCCGCTTGGACCGCCACTTGGAACGCTTGAAGAAGTCCGCGCACGAGTTGGGACTGGCCCCGTCGCTCAACACCGAACCCTTGCTGGATGCGGTGGAACAGGTCATCGGCGCCAACAACCTCAAAGATGCGCGCATCCGCCTGACCATCACCGCCGGCACCCTGTCGCTCCTGCGCAAGGCCGATGAGACCGCCGCCGCCATCCGCCAGACGGTGGCGGTGGTGCCCTCGCCCGCCACGGTGTTCGACCCGGCCTATTTCGAGCGCGGCGTGACGGTGGCGGTGCATGGTCCCCTGGCCAACCCCTTCGATCCCGGCGCCGGCCACAAGACGGTCAACTATTGGGCCCGTCTGGCGGCCCTGCGCCACGCGGCGACCCTGGGCGCATCGGAGGCCATCGTGCTCTCGATCACCAACCACCTGGCCGGCGGCTGCGTCTCCAACCTGTTCCTCGCCAAGGACGGCGTACTCTTGACCCCCATCGCCCACGGCGAAGAGGTGGAAGGTGCCCTGACCGCCCCGGTCCTGCCCGGCATCACCCGCGAAGCGGTGCTGGAAGCCGCCGCCGTGCGCGGCATCCCGGTGAAAAAGCAGATGCTGACGATTGAGGACTTGCTGTCAGCGGATGAAATCTTTTTGACCAACGGCAACTGGAAGGTGCTACCGGTCATCCGCGTGGAGCATGCCGACATCGGCGACGCCAAGCCGGGGCCGATGACGCTGGATTTGCGGGAGGATGTGCTGGCGGCGGTGGCGCGGGAGTGCAGGTGAGCAAAGGGCGGCTATCTTTTGTGTTTGCAATTCCCCTACTCCCCCAGCCTCACCTGCAACTGCAACGCCCTTGCCACCGACATCAGCTCCCTTCCCAACTCCCCTTCGGCAAAATTAGCATGCGGGTTGCCCGCGTCGCAATTCACCCGGAGCGCCGTGTTGATCGGCACGCCGCCCAGGAATGGCACGCCGGTTTCCAGCGCCAGTTTCTCGGCACCGCCCTTGCCGAACAGGTCGTACTCCTTGCCGTCGTCGCCGATGAAATAGGACATGTTCTCGACCAGGCCCAGCACCTCGATGCCCATCTGGCGGAACATGGTGATGGCCCGGCGTGCGTCGTCCTGCGCGACCTTTTGCGGGGTGCAGACCACCACCGCGCCGGTCAGGGGTAACAGTTGCGCCAGGGTTAGCGGCACATCGCCGGTGCCCGGCGGCAGATCGATGATGAGGTAATCGAGCACGCCCCAGCGGGTCTGGGTGGCCAGTTGCTTGAAAGCGCCGTGGGCCATCGGGCCGCGCCAGACCAAGGCCTGCTCCTGGGTCACCAGGCTGCCCACGCTCATCGCCACCAGGTCGTGCACCTTGAACGGGATGATGATCTGCCCCTCCACCCCCGGCTTTTGACCGCCAATGCCCAGCATGGTCGGCACCGAGGGGCCGTAGATGTCGCCGTCGAGCAGGCCCACCTTGAGCCCTTCGCGGGCCAGGGCCACCGCCAGGTTGACCGCCACCGTGCTCTTGCCCACGCCACCCTTGCCGGCCCCCACCGCGATGATGTGTTTGACCTGTGGCAAGGGGTTGTCCTTGCGGGCCTGCTCCTGGGGGGGGAGTGGTTCGTCTTTTTTCTTGGGGTTGCCGTGGCCGGCCAGCATGGACAGGCCGGAGGTGAACTCAACCACCACCTGCGTCACGCCCTCCACCTGGGCGACCGCTTCTTCAATCTCCTGCTTGAATTGGGCTTTTTTGCCCCCACCCATGCTGTCGAGCCGGATGGAAACCGTGACCAACCCGCCTTGAAGGTCCAGGTTGCGGACCAGGTTCAAAGTCACGATATCACGGTGAAGTTCAGGATCCAAAACGGTTTGCAGGGCCTGAAGGACGGTTTCGGAGGTGGGGAGCGGCATAATGGCACATCATACCCCGCCGCTTTTTCTTTCGCGCCGCAATAAAGCCCATGGGCCGTGCGTTGGACGGGTGGCCACCGGAAAGATTTTGGTGATTTCTGATTCTTCATCCCCTTTTTCAAAGGATACCCCATGATTCGCCTCTCTTGCGTTACCCTGATCGCTGCCCTCGGCATGGCCGCCTTCAACTTCTCGGCCCGTGCCGAAGATGCCCCTGCCACCCCCAAGGCTGCCCACAAAGAAGAATGCAAAGGCTGCCCCGCCGGCAATATGCGCGAGCGCATCCATGCCATGCTGTTCGACGGCATCACCTTGAGCGACGAGCAGAAGGCCGCTTTGGCCAAGCTCAAGGAAACCAAGACCGAGGGTCCCGCGACCAAGGAAAAGTGCTTGTCCGCCCTCCGTTCGGTTCTGACCGCCGATCAGGCTGCCGTCCTTGATGCCAACATCAAGAAAATGGAAGAAAAAAAGGCTGCCTTTGAAAAGAAGATCGAAGCCGCCAAGGGCAAGTGCGAAGGCCGCAAGTGCGAAGGCCGCAAGTGCGAAGGCAAAAAGGATGGCGCATCCCCGGCCCGCCCTGTCACCGGCGGCGACTTGAAGCCGGTCTGAAGTTGAAACCCGGCGAAATTTCCAAACCCGCTGGCAACGGCGGGTTTTCCACTTGCATTTCGCAATAAAATGCCGAATCAGTGCGTTCTAACGCAGGTACCGCACCCGTATTTGATTTCAAACGCCTTCGCCAAAGGATGACCCATGATCCGCCTTTCCTCCATCGCCCTGCTGGCCGCCTTCGGCTTTGCGGCTTTCAACCTGTCGGCCATGGCCCAAGCGGCTCCCGGTTCCCCGCCGGTGGGCGGGGGTGATTTGGTTGCCAAGCCGGATGCCCGTGGTGAAGGTTTTGGCGATCGCGACCGCGATCGCTTCATCGAGAAATTATTCAAGGGCATCACCCTTGGCGATGATCAGAAGGATGCCTTGGAGAAGTTGAAAGAGGCCAAGCGGGCCGAAATGAAACAGTTCCATGAGGAACACAAGGCCGAATTGGATGCCTTTCACAAGTCGATGAAGGCTTGGTATGAGTTGAACAAGGGGAAATTCGAAGCCATCCGCAAGACCATGCGCGAAGCCAGCGACAGTCGGGACAAGGAGTCCCTGAAAAAGACCCAGCTGGAGTTGAAGGCCCTGCTTGAGACACGCGCCAAGGTGCCCGAATCCCTCAAGGCCGGCATGCCCAATCTGGAAAAAATCGCCGAATCCATCCGCCCGATCCTGACCGCAGACCAGACCAAAACCTTCGATGAAAACATCCAAAAAATGGAAGAAATGAAGAAGAAAATGGAAGACGGCGGCTTCACAGGCCGCCCGGGCCGCGAAGGCGACAAAAAAGACGGTGCCCCGCCACGCCGGCGCATGCAAAAAGAGGGTGAAAAAAAGGCCGAATGACCGCCACCCGCCAGGGATTGCCAAGACCCGCCTCACGGTGGGTTTTTCTTTCTAACATGCGCTGGTGCCGCCCATCCCCACCACCCTTGTCTTCGGCGGGTCCTTTGATCCCCCGCACATGGCCCATATTGGGTTGCCGCAACGGGTGGCCCTTGCCGTGGGCGCTGATCAGGTGCTATTCATTCCCGCCGCCAAGGCGCCGCACAAACTGGGGCAGGTGCAAACGCCGGGGCACCACCGCGCGGCCATGCTGGCGCTGGCGCTATCGGATTCACCATGGGCCCGGATATCCACCTTGGAGCTGGAACGCGCGCGGCATGTCGCTGAAGCCCCCTCCTACACCGTGGACACGCTGGCGGCGCTCAATGACATGCTACCGGGACGCCGCCTGCGGTTGCTCATGGGCTCCGATCAGCTGATGATCTTCCAGTCGTGGAAAGACTGGCGGCAAGTGGTCACCTTGGCCGAGCCGGCCGTGATGGTGCGTCCACCGCACACGCGCGACCAGGTTCTGGCGCAATTGCCAGCCGGATTGGACCGGAATGAGTGGGCGCCGCGATTGGTGGAGGTTCCGGCCATGGACATTTCATCCACCGAAATCCGCCGCAAGGTCGCAGCCGGCGAAGACGTCCGCGGATGGGTTGATCCGGGCGTCGCCGCCTACATCCAAGAGCACGGCCTCTACCGATGAACATCACTTGCCCAGCAGATCCTTCAGCAAGTCCTTGGGTTTCTTGGAAGCCGGCGCCGGCGTTTCCTGCGGCGCATCTTTAGGGGCATTGGGTGCCGGTTTTTTCTTGCCAACGCCAAGCAATCCCCCCAGCGCATCCTTGACATCGGCACCGGCCTTGTCGCCCAGTTTGCTTTCCAGCAAGCCTTGAACCCCCGCCTTGGCGCCCATGGCAAGCAGAGACTTTTGCATGGCCGCCGTGTCCAGTTTGGGTGCGGTCACACTGCCGGTCAGGGGCAGTGTCATGTCACTCTTGATGTATTTGCCAAGCGAGGGCGACATGGCCGCCAGACTTTCGCCGGGCAGCCGCATGGAAAGGTCGATGCCTTGGGTCTTCCAATCCACCGCCCCGGAAAAATCCATCACCAATGCGCCGTATTTGATCTTGAAATCGCGGTAATGGAGTTGGGTGCCGCTCAAGGTCAGGCCGACCGACGGGATTTTCACCGATGGATTTTCGGGCAGCCCCTTGGGCAGCACCTGGGTCATTTTGAGGACATCCCCCACCTGTTTCAGGATGCCGCCATAAGCCAGTTGCAAGGTGCCGGGATCCAGATTCGCCTCCAAGTGGGTTTGCGCCGCCTGGGGATCGTTCAGGTTGAAGTGAAAGGATTCGGCCTTGGCCAGCAACTTGACCGGTGTGGTGCCGCTTTGGGCCAGGCCCAGCACGGGGTTGATCATCGCGCCGTAGCGTGCGGCCAGGGTGGGTGTCACATCCATCAAAACCTCCAAGTCCTTGCCCAGTTTCACCTCGCCGTCGGCAAACAGGGTGGCTGCCACCTGCGCCACCTGCGCCTTGGTGGCGCGCAATTCCCTGACCTCGATTTCCATCGGCGCCGGAATGGCCGGCTTGCTGGCCGACGCCTTTGCCGGGGCGGCCTGCCTCATACCGATCTCAGCACGCTCCAGCCGGGCTCCAGCAAAGGTCTGCACCGCATCGTCTTTGTTGACCACCGCATCGGCCAAAGCAAGCGGAATACCGGTGGCTTCCACGCGGGCTTCGCGTGCGGCGGCGGCGGGGTCGAACACGCCGCCAGCCACCGGCGTCAAGACGCGCGCGCTGACTTTCACCTTGCCTGCGGCCCCACCGGCCGCCGGCACCGGCGTCAGGGTGAGCGTCAGGTTGGCATCCAATTTTTCCTTGAGATCCAAACCGGAAAGCTTGAAAGCCGGCAAAG
>CANIYR010000115.1 GCA_947471825.1 Phycisphaeraceae bacterium
CTCCGCGACATCCATGCTGACGCCTTTGATGGCTTCGTAGGAGCCGTACCAGCAGCGGAAATCGCGCAGGGTGAGCAGCGGGGGCGGGGGTGCCGTTTCAGTGTGCATGGGGGCTGTGCAAAAAGGGGGTTTATTGGGTCGTTTTGTGGCGGATGAGGACGGCGATGCCGTTGAAGGCCGCCAGCACCAGGATCAGGATGAGGATGCCTGCCGCGGCGAGTTCATGGAACTCGGCTTTGGGCTCGGATGCCCAGGAAAAGATTTGAAGCGGCATCACGGTGAAACTGTCCATGAGGTGGCCTGGCAGGAAGGTGATGTAAACCACCCCGCCCAGGATCAGGATCGGCGCCGCTTCGCCGATGGCCCGTGACAGCGCCAGAATCACCCCGGTGCAGATGCCGGGCGTGGCGGCCGGCAGCACGGTTTGGGTCACGGTCTGCAGCGGGGTTGCCCCGAGGCCCAAGGCAGCCTGGCGCAGTGTTTGGGGCACGGCGCGCAGGGCTTCCTGCGAGGCGACGATGACCACCGGCAGCACCACCAGCATTAGGGTCAGGCCGCCGGCCAGCACGCCGCGCCCGAAAGGCAGGGCCAAGTGGTACCACAGCGTGCGGTTGACGCGCATCGACGGGGCGCCGATGGCCAGTTCGTTGGGATGGCCCGCGGCAGGGCTGGCCAGCGTCTGGCGCAAACTTTCCAGCAGGCCGGCACGGCCTTTGCGCAGGGCCGACCCTTCGGCACCATCCAATCCGGCCAGCTTGCCGGCCAGCATTTTTTGCACGCCGGGGGTGCCGATTTTTTGGGCTGCCAGCAGCAAGGTGGCGAGTTGGTCCGCACCGGCGGCGGTCATCCGCACCTTGCCGGTGTGGCGCTCCCCTTCGCGCGCTTCGTCCAAGGCGTCCTTGATGGCGCCGGCCAGGGCGTCCAGACGGGCTTCCTGCTCGGCTTTGGCTTCTTCCTGCGCGCCGCTTTTGAATGCCAGCGCCACCGGCCGGCCGGTTTGGTAGCCAATGTCGCCACCCAACAACCGGTTGCCGCCGGCCGGCGCCAGGGTCTGGCGCAGGGGGTGGGCGCCCAAAGCAAGCGAAAGGGCGTTTTTGGTGTCGTCCTGCAATGCGGAGAGCAGCCGGCGCAGGTGTGCGGATTCGGAATCCAGCGCATCGCGTTCTTTCTCCGAGGCTGCCGAGGCGGCTTGGGCTTCAAGCGGTAGGGCGCGGTTGCGCAGGGCCAGGCGGACCGAGGCGATGGCCTGGATGCGGGGCGCCAGGGCGGCGCCGGCCGATGCAAGGTCGCCGTCGGCCGGCAGGATTGCCGGAGCCGAAAGCGCGGCGCAGAGGTCGCGGGTGCCGGCCGGCAGCGTCGCACCGGCCAGCGCTTTTTGGGTTTCCGGCAAGGTGGCGAGCGTTTCCAGCGCCCCTCGGTAAAGCGGCAGTGCTTCCTTGGCCTGGTCCGGGGCGGCCTTGGCCGCGGCGCAGAAACGGGCGGTTTCCTTGATCACGGCCCGCGCCTGCGCTTCCGGGGTTTGCGGGGCCGGTCCGTCGGCCTTGACGAAAACCGCCGAGTTGTCCGGCAGGGTGTACTGGTCGAACCACTGCACGCCAATGGCCGGCGGCGCCGTTTCAGAGCCTTCAAAAACACCGAAAGCGGTGGCAAACACGGTGACTCCCAGGATTCCGTAAACAATCGAGGGCACCCCCGCCAAGTTGGTGATGTTCACCCCGGCCAGCCCGTGCAGGCGGCCCAGCCATTTGTCCTTGGGCTTGAATTCCTCCAGCAGGACGGCCGTCCCCACGCCGACGGGGATGGCCGCCAGCATGCAGATGAGGCAGACAAGCACCGAGCCGACCAGGGGCGGCAGCACGCCGGACTTTTCCGCATCGGGCGAGGCGATGCTGCTGATGAAGCCCCATCCCAAGTGTTTCCAACCCTTGAGCGCGATGGACAGGATCAGCACCAGCAGCACGCCGACGGCGGATGCGGCGGACAGGATGCAGACGGCCTGGAACAGGCGGTCAAGGTTTTTGCGCAGGGCCGGCGACTGGCTTTGGGGCGTGTTTTTCATGCGTAAACCTGACGGAAGCGTTTCCGGATGGCATTGCCGGCCAAGGTCAGGGCCAGTGTGATGATGAACAGGGTGGCGGCCACGGCAAAGGAGGATGCGAATTCGACCGTGCCGTGCGGGGCGTCGCCCTTGAAGCGTTCAACCATGTAGCCGGTCATGGCTTGCACATCGTCATTGATGCTGAAAATGGAGCGCCAGGCCAGGGCGCCTTCGGGATCAAGCATTTCAACCGGCTTGGATCCGGCGGCCAGCGCCACCACCATGGTTTCGCCGATGGCCCGTGAAATGGCCAGCAAAAAGGCCGAGATGATGCCCGAGAGCGCCGCCGGCACCACCACCCTGACGCTGGTTTCAAACTTCGAGGCCCCCAATCCGTAGGCCCCCTCGCGCAAGGCCTTGGGCACCGCGCGCACGGCGTCTTCGGCCATCGAGGTGACGATGGGCAGGCACAGGATGCCCACCGCAATGCCGGCGGAAAGCGCGTTGTAAACACCCAATCCCAAGGGGTTGTGGGGCTGGGTATGGCCGGCGCCGTCGGTGTGGGTGAGGAACGCCAGCGACGGGTGGATGGCACCGAAATCCATCGCCAAAAGCGGCGTGATGACCGTTAGCGCGAAGAAACCGAACACCACCGTGGGGATGCCCGCCAGCAGTTCCAGGATCGGCTTGAGGATGGTGCGTGCGCGTTTGGATGCGTATTCGGCCAGCCAGACCGCCGTGATCAGGCCCAGCGGCAGCGCAAAGGCCATGGCGATGGCCGTCACCTTGAGGGTGCCCAGCACCAGCGGCCAGATGCCAAAGTGCTTTTTGCCGCCCAAAAGCGGGTTCCACGACAGGTCGCCAAAGAATCCGCCCACGGTCACCTGTTCCAGGTTGCCCTGCGCATCCGGGTGCGGGTGGGCGAAGAAATCCCAAGATTCCCTGGCCAGAACGAACAGGATGGTCAGGGTGATGGCCAGCGTGAACAGGCCGCAGGCGATCAGCGCGGCGTATGTCGCGGCCTCGCGCAGTCGGCGCCA
The DNA here is from genome assembly GCA_947471825.1 of Phycisphaeraceae bacterium. Classification (GTDB taxonomy): domain Bacteria; phylum Planctomycetota; class Phycisphaerae; order Phycisphaerales; family Phycisphaeraceae; genus CANIYR01. The sequence goes on from CANIYR010000115.1 coordinate 3,079, forward strand.
AACGGGCGATCGCGGGACGAAGATGGCGGCAGGGGTGGCGGTGGGTGTCACGGATGCGAAGGGTAAAAAGGCCGCATGAGGGAAGTGTGAGGACATGGTGACAATGGGGCGCGCAAATGAAAACCCCCGCGCCGGGCGGGGGTTCGTGTAGGGCTTGCCGTGATCATGTCCGTTTATTTGTAAAGTTCGACCAGATTGCCCTTTTTGGCCTGCTTGGCTTCGTTCATCACATCGTTGAAGAACTGCGTGCCCAACTTCTTTTCGCGGAGGTTGCGCTCGGCGGTGGCGTACACCGCCTTGGGCAGACGCACATAACCGACCTTTTCGGCGAGTTCGCCGGCGTTTTCAATGTAAAATTTGGCGAAAGCGGCGATTTCGGGCTTGTCCAAGGAAGACTTGTTCACATAGATGAACAGCGGGCGGGAGAAGGGGGCGTAGGTGCCGTTCTCAATGGTCGTCGGGGTCGGGGCGATGACTTCATTGGTTTTCGGGTTCACCACCGACAGCACATTCAGTTTGTCCTTGTTGGCCACGAAGTAGGCATAACCGAAGAAGCCGATGCCCCCCTTGTCGCCTTCGACACCCTTGACCAGCGCATTGTCATCCTCGCTGGCGGACATGTCCTTGCGGATGGCGCCTTCCTTGCCCAGGACTTCCTCCTTGAAGTAGTCGAAGGTGCCCGAGTCGGTGCCGGGGCCGAACAACTTGATGGCCACATCCGGATAGGCCGGGTTCACGTCTTTCCAGGTCTTGACCTTGCTTTCGGCGGTGAAAATCGCCTTGAGTTCATCCACGGTAATCTGCTTGGCCCAAGTGTTTTCCTTGTTGACCACGATGGAAAGGCCGTCGTAGGCCACGGGCAATTCGACGAACTTGACATTGTTGCGACCGGCTTCCATCAGTTCCTTGCCCTTGATCGGGCGGGAAGCGTTGGAAATGTCGGTTTCGCCGACGCAGAATTTCTTGAAGCCGCCGCCGGTGCCGGAGGAGCCGACGCTGATGCGGACATCCTTGTTTTCTTCGCGGAAAGCGTCGGCGACGGCCTGGGTGATGGGGAACACGGTGGAGGATCCGTCGGCCTTGATTTCACCGGTGAGGCCGGCGGCGAAGGCGGAGAATCCGAGGGAAAGGGCGGCAAGGGCGGTGAGGGAGGTTTTGAACATGTTGTTTCTTGGAAAAAGGGCGTAAAGTTTCGTGAAGTTGTGTTTTAGAAGTTGATCTGGCACTGCACGCCGAGGCGGTCGGCGCCGCTGGCCAGGTTGTTGTAGGCGTCGCGCTTGCCGGAACCCACATCGGTCGTGTTGTAACGGTCGAAAGTATGGGTGTATTGCACGGTCAATTCCACCTCTTTCCAAGGTGAGAATTCCAAGCCGACATCCAGTTCGCTGACTTCCGAGTTCGGTGCGTTGGTGGCGAACTTGCGGCCGCCCTTGTACATGGAGTAGCGGACAAAGGGCAGGTATTCCATGCCGTCGGCCTTGATGCGGTAATTCACCATGGCGTAGCCGCCGGACAGCGACTGAACCTCGATGGTGTTGGTGCCCGTGTTCAGTTCGGGGCCTTCGCCAACCTGCCATTCGGCTTCAAAGCCCAAGGGCTGGGGGTACCACACGAAGGTGGCGGCGGCGCGGCGGTCTGTCAGGCCGGCCGTGTCGCGGTTGGGGGCGGCCACGGCGGCATTGTTCATGCGGTAGCCCTCGGTCTTGGGGACCGCGAAATTGCCGGTGTAGCCCTGGATGCCGACTTCAAAGACCTGGCCGTTTTCCAGTTCAAAGGGGCAGGAAGCGCGGGCGATGTAGTGGAAATCGCCGTTGACATCGGAGCGGTTGAGGCCCTGGCCGGAATAGGCACCGGCGCTCAGCACGCCGTAGTCGCCGGTTCCTTTCAGGCCGCTGCTGACCAGCTCCTTGAACATTTTGCGCTTGGCTTCCGGGGCCCACAGGAAGTAAACACCCAGGTCGCGCTCGCCTTCGCATGCCGAGTTCAGCGCATCAGGGCGCTCCAAGGGTGCGCGATTCTGGCTGGACTGCAGGTTGACGAAGCCGAAAGGCACCTTGGACTCGCCGACGCGGAAGCGGAATTCCTTTTTTTCATCAATGCTGATGTCGCCGTAGTAATCGCGCATCTGCAGGCCGGAGTCGCCGCCGCTGGGGCCGACCGAACCATGGAAATCGGCCTGGGCATAGACATACAGATGGTTGGTGGCATCGCCGCTCAGGATCAGGCGGCCGCGGCGGATGCCGATGGATTCGGCTTCCTTCACGAAGCGGTCATTCGGAACGGCCAGGTTCTTGGCTTTGTCATCCTTGCCCAGCAGCGAGTAGCTGCGGACCTGAAGGTAGC
>CANIYR010000116.1 GCA_947471825.1 Phycisphaeraceae bacterium
GTCGAGCACGCCGAACACATCCCAGGTGGAGCGGACGGAAGCGCCCTCGTTGTTGCCATAGCTGGCGGAAAACCGCTGCAGCGGCGTGCGCAGTCCGGGGACGGCGGCGTAGGGCAGCCACAGGACGGGCGCGCCCTCCAGCCGCACCGTGGCATCCTGGATGGAGGCGGACGGGCGCACGCGGTCGCCGGGGTCGCCGGGGTCCGGCGGCGTCTGCGACACCGTCAGGCGGCCGGCCCCGATGGCGAATGAAGGCTCGGCAAACGCGTTGTTGGCCAGGGTGGCGCCGCGGGCCTCGAAGGAGTCGGCGGCATTTGCGCGCAGGACCCGCGCGCGCAGGTACAGCGGCACCTGCAGTTTGGCGTCCACCGCGTAAAGCACGGCGTCGAGCAGCACGGCGCGGTTGGTTTGGATGTCGTAGTAGACCCTCGGCGCGCGCACGGCGTACGCGCCGTCGTTGACGATGGCGTTGTCCTCCAGGTAGATGCCGCGCACCTTGGAGGTGTCGCCAACCTGCCCGTTTGCGGAGCGGTCGAGGAAGATGACCGCGCTTTCTGCGCGGATTTCAACCTGGTGCCCGGGGCTTTCCCAGGACAGCCGCACCTGGCCTGTGAGCAGCACAGCATCGCCTTGGCCGTCTTTCCCCGGCACGAATTCGCTGTGGCCGGCGGTGGCGCGCAGGGCCCCGCGGCCCCCGCCGGCCAGCGCGGGCAGGCGCGGCACGGCGTCCTTCTCCGCGTTGTCCGGCGCTGTGGCCGGCGCGCCGTCCTGCGCTTGCCCCTGCGCTTGCCCCTGCTCCTGCTCCTTCTTTTGCCTGGCGTTTGCGTTGCGGCGCTCGGCCAGCTCCACCCGGCGCCGTTCGCGGTCAACCAGGGTTTTGTCGGCGGCCGGTGGCGTTTCCACCGGCGCCGGTTGCGCGCCGCCGGCCGCCGGCTCCCCCATGCGCCTCCGGGCGTCGGCCATGAATGCCCCGGCCGCTTCGGGCGCCGCGGCCAGCGGCGTGAAAAGCTCCGCCTTGGCGGACACTTTGCCGGAGGTTGAAACGGTGACCAGAAGGCGCGGGGCATCGGCACCGACCTGCGCATCGCCGCCGCTTTTGGCGTTCTCCAGGTAGAGCGTGAGGTGGCGGACGGTGCCCGACGGCCTGTCTTCGGTGCGCACGCGCACCAGGGCGCGGTCGGCGGTGAATCCATAGGCGCCCACGCGCAGCACGGCATCGCCGCCTTCCAAAAGCAGGAAGCGGTCGGTGCCCTGCGGGCCTTTTTCATCCCAGGCGGAGCACTTGGAGGCGCGCAGTTGCGCGTCGTCGGGCAGCACCGGATCGGAATAGGCGGCCGTGGCGCCGGGCATCGGGGCCCTTGCCGTGTCCGCCGCCTGGCCAAGGGCCCGTGGCGCGGCCAGCACCGCGCCCAAAAGCAACGCGGTGGGGAAGGCAAAGGCAAAGGGACGGTGGCGTGGCGGCATGGGTGGGGGACTATACCTTGGGGGGACCTGCGGCCAAACAAAAAACCCCCGGAAGCCGGGGGTTTTTTGTTGTTGCGTCCTTGCAACGCCGGAGTGATCCGGCAAACGTGAACCTGAAGAATCAGGCCATTTCCTTGAGGGCCTTGACCGGGCGGATGCGCACGGTCTTGGAGGCGGGCTTGGACTTGGTGATCATTTCTTCGCCGGTGAAGGGGTTCTTCTTCTTCTGGCCGCCCTTGGTGGCGGGCTTGACCTTGACGACCAGCTTGGCGAGACCCGGGAGGGTGAAGGCGCCGTGCTTCTTGAGGCTGGCCTTGATCTGGCCGTTGAGGGCTTCGAACACGCCGGAGACCTGCTTGCGCGAGATGCCGGTTTCTTCAGCGATGGTCGCCAGAAGCTGGCCCTTGGTGGGGGGCTTGGCGGCAGCGGACTTGGCGGCGGGCTTGGCAGCGGGCTTTTTTGCAGACTTGGCCATGATTGTTCTCCTTGAGAGATGGGGGTTCTTCCGTGATATGAAACCAGACATTCTGGCGTCATTCCCGATGGCTGGCGGGTTTTTTAGCATGTTTTCAAGGTACTTTCAACCCCCCATGCACAAAATTCTCGAAATTACCCACTTTTTGGGGCCACAAGTCGCCCCCAAGGCTTGTTTGATGGGCAATGGTGGCATGTCTTTTTGGCAGTCTGCGGACGCCCTGCCGCCGAAACAGGCGGCGCTCAAGGCGGGTGGTTGGGTGACAAAAAGCCTTTTTTAAAGCCTTTTCAAAGGTTTTTCGTCGTTGGCAGGCTTGGCACAGACCTTGCCCTAAGGGTGGTTGGCGCTTGCTGGCGGGCAACCGGCGACGCCATCAAACCCCTTTTGCCCTTCTCCCCGCCCTTCCCTTCTTTTCCACAAGGAAATTCCCATGTCCAGCTCCAAAATCATCGGCATCGACCTTGGCACCACCAACTCGGTGGTCTCCATCATGGAGGCCGGCGTGCCCAAGGTGCTCATCAACACCCAGGGCGCGCGCACCACGCCCTCCATCGTCGCCTTCAACGACAAGGGCGAGCGCCTGGTCGGCCAGCCGGCCAAGCAGCAGCAGATCACCAACCCCACCGGCACGCTGTTCTCCATCAAGCGTTTCATGGGCCGCCGCCACAGCGAAGTCGGCAGCGAAGAGAAGCTGGTGCCGTACCAGGTCATCGGCGCCGCCGATGAACTGGTGAAGGTGGTGGTGAAGGACAAGACCTACACCCCGCAGGAAATTTCCGCGATGGTGCTGAGCGAATTGAAGAAGGTCGCCGAAGATTACCTCGGTGAAAAGGTGGACCGCGCGGTCATCACCGTGCCGGCCTACTTCAACGACGCCCAGCGCCACGCCACCAAGGAAGCCGGCGAAATCGCCGGACTCAAGGTCGAGCGCATCATCAACGAGCCCACCGCCGCCGCCCTGGCCTACGGCCTGGACAAGAAGAAGAACGAAAAGGTGGCGGTGTTCGACCTGGGCGGCGGCACCTTCGACATCTCGATCCTGGATGTGGGTGACGGCGTGTTCGAAGTGCTGGCCACCAACGGCGACACCCACCTGGGCGGCGACGACTGGGACCAGAAGCTGATTGACTTCCTGGCCGAAGAATTCAGGAAGAAGGAAGGCATCGACCTGCGCAAGGATGCGATGGCCCTGCAGCGCCTGCGCGAAGCGGCCGAGCGCGCCAAGTGCGAACTCTCCAGCGCGCAGGAAACCAGCGTCAACCTGCCCTTCATCACCGCCGACGCCAGCGGTCCCAAGCACCTGCAGGTGACCATCACCCGCACCAAGTTCGAGCAGGTCTGCGACGACCTGTTCACCCGCTGCAAGGCGCCGTGCCTGCAGGCGCTCAAGGATGCCGGCCTCAAGCCCAGCGACATCGACGAGTGCATCCTGGTCGGCGGCTCCACCCGCATGCCCAAGGCGCAGGCGATGGCCAAGGAAATCTTCGGCAAGGAGCCCAACCGCAGCGTGAACCCGGACGAGGTGGTCGCCGTCGGCGCGGCCATCCAAGGCGGCGTTCTGAAGGGCGACGTGAAGGACGTGCTGCTGTTGGACGTGACCCCGCTGTCCCTGGGCATCGAAACCATGGGCGGCGTCATGACCAAGCTCATCGACAAGAACACCACCATCCCGACCAGCAAGAGCCAGGTGTTCTCCACCGCGGCCGACAACCAGCCTGCGGTGACCATCCATGTGCTGCAAGGTGAGCGCGAGTTCGCCGCCGACAACCGCACCCTGGGCCAGTTCGACCTGAAGGACATCCCGCCGTCGGCCCGCGGCACGCCGCAGATCGAAGTCACCTTCTCGCTCGATGCCAACGGCATCCTCAGCGTCTCGGCCAAGGACAAGGGCACCGGCAAGGAGCAGAAGATCGAGATCAACGGCTCCTCCGGCCTGTCGAAGGAAGAAGTCGAGCGCATGAAGCAGGAAGCCGAAGCCCACTCCGCCACCGACAAGGCCAAGCGCGAACTGGTGGACCTCAAAAACCAGGCCGAGCAGGTCGTGTTCCAGACGAGGAAGCAGCTCGAGGAGCACGGCGCCAAGATTTCCTCGGAAGTGCGCGGCAAGGTCGAGTCGGCCATCGCCAATGTCGAAGCCGCCGTCAAGGGCGACGAAGCCGGCCCGCTCAAGGGCGCGCTGGAAACCCTGTCCAAGGAAGTGCAGGCCATCGGCGCTGCGATGTACAGCCAGCCCGGCGCCGAAGGCGGTTGCGGCACGGCCGGCTGCGGACCCGAAGGCTGCGCGCCCGGCCAGGGCGGCGGCAATGGGGATGTGATTGACGGCGAGTTCAAGAAGAAGGATTGAAAAGTGGACGCGGCGGCCCGCCGCGTTGGCTTGAAACGAACAACGCACGCCTTTGGGCGTGCGTTGTTCGTTGGGGGGACAAAGGCGAACTTGGGTTCCGCGGGTATCAATTGATGAAATGGCACATTGATCCTCGGAGCGCTTTCAATCCAGTCCTTCTTGCCCCCGGTCCAGTAACAGCCGGGTTTTCAAGAGAACTAAAAAGCCTCGTTACTTCCCCCTCCCCTCCACCAACCCCACCCACTGTCCCAACCTCAACTTCGGCCGGTGCGCCATCTCATGCGCCCGCCCCGCCGCCGCGCCGAGCTCCCTCAGCCTGTCCGGGTTTTCCGCCAGTCTCACCAACCAGTCTGCCAGCGCGTTGCCGCCGGCTTCATCCGGCGCGAACACTTCGCCGCAGCCGCTTTCGCGCACCACAAGGGCGATTTCGGTTTCCTCCGGCGCCACCACCGCGGCCGGGCGTTGGGCCGCCAGCACGCCGTAGAGCTTGCTCGGCACCACCAGCCCGGTGAAGGCTGGCGACTGGCTGATGAGGTGGACATCGGCTTTGGCCAGTTGTTCGGCCAGTTGCTGGCGCGGCAGGTAGGGGAGGAAGGAAACATGCGTCAGCCCGTGCGCCTGGGCGAAGGCTTCCAGCTCGCGGCGTTTCTTGCCGCCGCCGGAAAACACGAAGCGGATGCCGGCGTCGTCCTTCAGGCGCAGCATGGCCTGCTTGAAGGCGGTGGTGTCGTGGGCCAGGCCGAGGTTTCCGGAATACATGGCGGTCAGCCGTGCGCCCGCCGCGGCGCGGCCGGCCGGGGCCGTTTCCTCCGCCGCCCACGGGCCGATCAGGGCGATTTTGTCCTCCGCAACGCCAAGGGCCCGGATGCGCCCCTGCATGCAGCGGCCCAGCACCACCACCCGTGCGCTCCGGGCCAGGATGAAGCGGTTGATGGCGCCAAACAGCCGGTGGGCCGGGCCGTTTGCTTTCATCACCCCGCCGGCCACCGCGACTTCCGGGTAGAGGTCCATCAGCCACGACACCAGCCGGCCGCCGCGCAGGCGGGTGGTCAGCCAGCCGGCCAGCCCGATGAAGGGCGGCGTGGTCAGGCAGATGA
>CANIYR010000117.1 GCA_947471825.1 Phycisphaeraceae bacterium
CAGAGCGAGCAAACCCTCGAGCCGGTGCCGGTGCTCGAGCTCTACACCCCGCAGACGGCGCAAGCGCACGCGCTGGGCTCCTCGCGCGGGCAGGTGGTCGGCAAACTTTCCTTCGCCTACGGCCAGGCACTGGTGCCGGCGGCGCAGGACGGCCGCTATGTGACGCTCTCGGGCGAGGAGGGCGCCTCTGCCCGCTTGGTGCGCCGGCAAACCGGCCGCGAACGGTCCGCCATCGCGGAATTGGGCGCACTCGGATTCCGGCCCTCGTCGGAGGATGAAGGTGCCCGCGATCTTTGGCAGATCGCCCCCGGGCGCATGCCGCAGGCGGTCTCCACACTGATCGACAAACACTGGCGCGTGTTCGCCGACCAGCATGCGGTGCGCTCCGGCGGCCCGCCGAACCTGTCCATCACCACCGGCCAGGACTGGTTCGAATTGCGCGGCGGATCAACCTTCGTCCGCGCCGACGGATCCACCGAAACCATCCCGCTGCCGCGCCTTCTGGCTGCGGCCAAAAGCGGCAATCCGATGGTGCTCCTGGGCGATGGCGCCATGGGGCTCCTGCCGATGGAATGGCTTGAAAGCAACGGCCTGCTTACCGAAATGGGGCAGGATGGCGACGATCATCTGCGCTTCCACCGCTCGCAGGCCGCCATGCTGGCTGCCATGCTCGATGCGGAAACGCTGGAAAAGGCCGATGCCAACTTCAGCCGAATCCGCGATGCGGTTGACGGTTTTGACGGCATCATGCCCGAAGAACCCCCGGCATCCTTCAACGGCCATCTGCGCCCTTACCAAAAAGACGGCGTGGGCTGGATGCGATTCCTGCGCAACACGCATCTGGGCGGCATCCTGGCCGACGACATGGGCCTGGGCAAAACGGTGCAGGTGCTGGCCATGCTCACCGCCCGCGCCGAAGAGATGCGCATAGCGGCGGAAGTTTCGGCCGCCGACGGAAGCCCCAACCCGGTCCCGCGCAAACCCAGCCTGATCGTGGCCCCGCGCAGCGTGATCTTCAACTGGATCGACGAAGCAGCCAAATTCGCCCCGGGGCTGAAGGTCCTGTGCTACACCGGCGCCGACCGCGCCGATTCGCGCGACGACGGGTTCTCCGGCTATGACATCGTGGTCACGACTTACGGGCTCATGCGGCGCGACATCGCATCCCTTGAGCGGATCGGCCTTGACTGTGTGATTCTGGACGAGGCGCAAGCCATCAAGAACCCGCAAAGCCAGTCCGCCAAGGCGGCGCGCGCCATCAAGGCCGACCACCGCCTGGCCCTGACCGGCACCCCCGTTGAAAACCACCTGGGCGATCTGTGGTCGTTGTTCGAATTCCTGAACCCCGGCATGCTCGGCTCGCAGACCCGTTTCGGGCGTCTGATCCGCAGCATGTCGAGCATCGCCGACGTGTCAGCCGAGGACTCCGCAGAGGGCGGCGCCGCTCCGGCGGTGGGCACGGAGGAATCCGATGATGCGATGCTCGCCTTCGCCGAGGGTGACGCCGCCGTCCGCGGCGCCAGGGCGCGTCCGGCGGCCAAGGCCGCGCCGGCCGCATTGGCCCGCGTGGCCAAAGCCATCCGGCCCTTCATCCTGCGCCGCAACAAGGAACAGGTGCTCTCCGACCTGCCTCCCAAGACCGAGCAAACCCTGCGCTGCGTGATGGGCGCGGAGCAGCAGCGCGCCTACGACGAACTCAAGGCCTGGTACCGCACCCAACTGTCCACCCGCCTCGACTCCGAGGGTGGCTCCAGCGTTTCGTCCAACAACGCCTTCATGGTGCTGGAAGCCCTGCTCCGCCTGCGTCAGGCGGCCTGCCACCCGGCCCTCATCACCGGCTCGGACCCCAACTCGCCCTCGGCCAAGCTCGACGAGCTCGAAACGCGGCTTGAGGAAATCATGGAGGAAGGCTCCAAGGCGCTGGTGTTCTCGCAGTTCACCTCGTTCTTGGCCATCATCCAGAAGCGCCTGGAAGCCAGGGGCATCCGCACCTGCATGCTCGACGGCAGCACCCGGAACCGCAAGGATGTGGTGGCGCAGTTCCAAAATGACCCGGAAATCCCGGTGTTTCTCATCAGCCTCAAGGCCGGCGGCGTCGGGCTCAACCTGACTTCGGCCGAATATGTCTTCCTGACCGACCCATGGTGGAATCCGGCGGTCGAGGCGCAGGCCATCGACCGGGCCCACCGCATCGGCCAGACACGTCCGGTGTTCGCTTACCGCATGATCTGCGAGGGAACCGTCGAACAGCGGATCCTTGAGCTGCAGGATGAGAAACGCCGCCTGGCCAACGCCGTCATCGGCGCGGGTTTGGATACGGCCGGGGGCGGGCTTTTGCAAAGCCTCAGCAAGGACGAATTGCTGTCACTTTTCCGCTAGGCAACGCGGCATCCAACGAAAAACCGGGGCCGCCCGGTTTTTTTATTGGCAAAAAATATTTGGCTTTGGCGCCCGCAACGCCTATTTTAGGTGGACTTCATTTCCATGCCTTTTCGTTTTCATTCCGTCAGTGCATCAGGAGCCTCACCCGTGTCTATCATCAGCATCTATGTCGGCAACCTCCCCTACACCACCCGGGCGGAGGATTTGAAGGAGATTTTCTCCCGCTACGGACAGGTTTCACGCGCCACCGTCATCATGGACCGCGAGACCAACCGCCCGCGCGGATTCGCCTTCATCGAAATGACCAACCAAGCCGAGGCCGAAGCCGCGGTGGCGGCTTTGGCGGGCTACGACTTTCAAGGCCGCCCGCTGACGGTCAACTGCGCACGCAACAACGTGGTGCGCGGCGCCGGGAACACCAGTCAAGCCGCCATGCGGCCAGGCGTGACGGGCGCCGGAGCAGCCACGCCGCCGGAACCCGCAACGGACGCGCCAGTACGCAAAGAAATTACGCCGCCGGCCAGCCGTGGCTACCACAACCGGCTGAGCGGACAATGACCGCGCCGACGCTTACCCTACCTTGGCGCCAGCCGGAATGGCCGAAGAAGGCGTCAACAAGGCCAGCAGGCGGACATCCCCTTCTTCAACCGAGGCCGCCAGCAGCATGCCGCAGGATGTTTCCCCACGCAAGGCCCGCGGGGCCAAATTGGCCACAATGACGATCTGACGCCCCGTCAATTGCTCCGGCGTGTAATGGCCGCGGATACCGGCGCAAATCTGGCGCGTGCCCAAGGCCCCCACATCCAGTTGCAACTTGAACAGCTTGTCGGCCTTGGGGTGGTTCTCGGCATGCGTGATGGTGGCCACGCGCAAATCCACCTTGAGAAAATCGTCAATGGTGATGTAAACCGGCTGGGCCGCGGCCTCCGGGATGGTGGCGGCCGGTGCGACGGCGGGAACGGGAGCGGCGGCGGGCGGGATGGGGGTTTCCATGGCTAATCAAAACAAAAGGGCGGATCAGGGAGGCGCATGATACCCGGCCCTTTCACGGCGATGGCCGCATCGGGCCGCCGCCCTTGGGCCGCCTCTACTATCATTTCACCATGCCCACGCCCCCCTTCAAGATCCGCCATGCGAGCGTCGCCGATGTGAAAGCCATGGCACGCATCATCAACGGTTCGGCGGAGTTGGGGCTGATGCTCTCCAAAAGTCACTCCCAACTTTACGAGGACATCCGCGAATTCCATGTGGCCATCGACAAACAAGGCGAAGTGGTCGGGGTCTGCGGACTCTCCATCGTGTGGGCCAACCTGGCAGAAGTCATCGCGCTGGCGGTGGTGCCCGGGGCCAGGGGCAAGGGCCTGGGCCAGCGCCTGGTGCGTTCATGCATGCGCGAGGCCAAACGGCTGGGCATCCGTCGGGTCATGACGCTGACCTACCAGCAGAAATTCTTTGAAAAAGCCGGATTCACGGTGGTGGACCGCATGAATCTGCCCATGAAAGTCTGGAGTGTCTGCGTCAACTGCCCCAAAAACCAGGCTTGCGACGAAATCGCCATGATCCATGAATTCACATCAGTCCCCGAAATCGGCGGGCCTCAGGACATGGAGGCGTTGGCCGGGCCCACCCCCCGCTATGAGGTGCCGGTCCAGATCACCTCCATTGGCAAACCGGTGCCGCCGGGCACCCGGGGCGCACTGACCACCCTGGGGGTTTCCGGCATCCCTCCCTTTTCAGGCATTCCCGCCAAAACGCCTTGACGCACGCGCCGCTTGGCTTCATCATGCAACCCCGCCGGTCCCCAGGCCGGCCCGTCTTCCCACCGCAAAGTTTCCAATGGCCGAAGATCCCACCCCGTCGCAAATCTCACTGGCCTTGGAGAAGGCCTTCATCACCCTGCCCGACCAGCAGCGCGAGGTCCTGCGGCTGAAATTCAAGCGGGGCTGGGGCTACCCGGAGATTGCCGAAGCCACCGGCCAGTCCGCCTCGACCGTGGGTTACCTTGTTCACCATGGCCTGAAAAACCTGGTGGCGCGCATCGAAAAAGAACTGGAAAGTTGAACGCCCTGTTTTGCCGGCACCCGCGGCCGGCGGGGTGTTTTGGCCTGCATCGCCCCGGGTGCCCGTTTCGGAACCCTCTGTCCCACAAAATCATGCCCATGGATCTCAACCTGCTGCACATCAAGCTGACCGCCTATGCCCTGGGCGAATTGGATGCGGTCCAAAAAGCGGAGATCGAACGCATCCTGTCGGAAAGCCAGGACGCCCGCGACCAGGTGATGTACATCAAAACCGTCGCCAAAACCGTCAAGGACATGCTGCCGCAAACGGTTGATGATGTCGAGCCGATGACCCCCGCCGAATATCTTCTGCGCAGAAACGCGCCGCATGCCGTCGCCGCGCAGGTCGCGCCCGCCAGCGCCAAGTGGGCGACCGCGGCGGCTCCGGCAGGACCCGCTCCCGCCCCCGGCGGCGGCAACGCATTGGCTTGGGTGTTGGCACTCCTGTGCATCGGATTGTCCATCGGACTGATCACCAATTGGAAAACCGCGCAGCCGGCCCCGGCCAGCCCGGAAGCCGGCGCAGTCCACGCATTGGCGGGCCAACTGGCCGCCTCCCAGAAAAATGCGGCCGCCGCCGCGGAAGCCCTGCGCCAGGCCCAGGAAGAACAGAACATCCTGGCGGCCAAGCTGGAGGAAAGCGAAGACGACGCCGCCAACCTTCAAGCCAGCCTGGACGCGCTCGAAACCGCTCGCAAAACCGACGAAGCCGCCCGCCTCGGTCTGGGGCGGGCTTGGGCGCGCGCGCAGTCGGCCGCCCAAACCAACCATCAGCCTTTTGTCGCGGCGGGCGCGCAGGTCTTTTCCGTGCTGACACCGTCGGCATCATCCGGCACGCAGGCGGCGCTTGGAAAAAGCCTGGCTGGCGGCGCAGTCCCGCTGCC
>CANIYR010000118.1 GCA_947471825.1 Phycisphaeraceae bacterium
GCAACCTCAATCCCCCCCCCACCACACCCATCCACCCCGGCGAATCCATCGAATGCCGCCGGCAATTGGCGCCAATACCGTGGACATGCCGCCTAAATGGGGCCTCCAAGCTGGGTTTTCATCCCGCAGGTATGAAGCAGGCATCCACGCGGCTTCGGCGCGGAGTGCCCATGGGTCTGCAAAAAGTTGTGGGTCAAGGTGATGTCGCAGAGTCAGGCCACCGTCTGCGCCTGGCGCGCCAGCATGCTTAGGTAAGCATCCTCCAACTTGGCGGTAAACGCCGGGCCGTCGGTCAGGGGGGCCATCCGCTGGCGCATGCCTTGACGCAGTTTCGACAGGCGCTCCGGGTCGCAAGCCAACTCCACCGCGATGCGCACATAGGCATCCGGGTCGGACGCCACCAGTTCGGGCAGGCCGGCGGCGGTGAGCAGGCTGGCGCTCACCCGGGACACATGGGTTTGCCCGGCCAGCGTCACCACCGGCACCCCCATCCACAGGGCCTCGCAGGTGGTGGTGGTGCCGTTGTAGGGGAAGGTGTCGAGCGCAATGTCCACCTCACGGCCGTAGCGGGCCAGATGATCGGCGCCGGACTTGTCGGCGGGCAGCACGATCAGGCGCTCCGGACCGATGCCGTGCGGGGCGAACAGGCCGCAGACATGGGATTCAACATCCACCCCGGGCGGGAAAAACCGGCACTTGACCATGCACTTGGAGCCCGGCACCTGGCGCAAAATCCGCGCGGCAAGCGCCAGCCACCCGGGGGTCACCTTGGCAAAATTATTGAAACTGCCAAAGGTCACATGGCCCTTTTGCAAGCAGGGCAACGGCCCCGGCTCGCCGGCATAGTCCGGCGGGGAGTAACACAGGAAGCAACCGGGCAGGCGCTCCAATTGCTCGGTGTGGAGACGCTCGGTCATGCCCGGCGGATCCGTCACCGCATCCACGATGCGGTGATCCATGGCCCGCATGCCGGTGGTGTTGGGATAGCCCAGGTAGGTGACCTGGACCGGGGCCGGCTTTCCGGCGAACACGCCCAGCCGCCCCTGCGGGGAATGCCCCGACAAATCCACCAGAATGTCAATGCCGTCACGGCGGACCAGCTCGGCCGCATCGGCATCGGACAGGTCGCGGATGGGGCGCCAGTGCTCGGCCAGCCCCGCCAGCCGCCGGGTCGTGTCGTCGGCCTGGAGCACGTTGGAATAGCAGAAAACCTCAAAGGCGCGCCGGTCGTGGTGCCTGGCGATCGCCTCGAAAAACGCCGCCACCGGATGGTTCCTGAAATCGGCCGACACATAGCCCACCCGGATGCGCCGGGAGCCGGGGGCGTGCGGGGCGCGGGTGAAGGGCTTGGCGCACGCGCCGTGGCGTTTGGCCCATGCCAGATGCTCGGCAAAAACCTCCTCCGGCGTCCATTGCGTGCTGTAGGCCAGGGTCATCAGCAGGCGGCTGTGGTGGGCCGGCTCGTCCGGTTGGGCCGCCATGGCCAGCCGCAGGTAGGCCGCCGACTTGGGGGCGTTGCCGAACACGACCAGGCTGATGTGCGCCAACTCGGCGAGCCCGCCGGCCAGGAAATGGGCCGTGCGCGCGTGGGGCCGCAAGTCCTGGCTTTTTTGCAGCGCCGGCACCGCCTCCTCCAGCAGGCCGGCCGCCCCCAGCGAGAATCCGAGCTGGAACCACACCTGCGCATCGCCGGGAAAACGGGCGGCGGCGGCGCGGAGCACGGATATCGCCCGCTCGCAATCCCGCTGCGCGGTCAGCAGATCGCCCAAAAGGGCGTGGTGTTCGGGACGGGAGGAATCCGCCGCCAAGGCCCGCTCGCATGCCTGCCGGGCCTCGGGCAATTGCCCGCTCGCATGCAGGGCGAGCGCCGTTTGGAACAGTTCTCGGGCGGAAGCAGGCATCATGACTCCTGGGGTGGGGTGTGGCATGGGCATCTTGCCCATGTGTCCCACGCCCATCCTGGGCGTGGCCCGGCACCATGTGGCCCAGCACCATGCGCTGGAAGCGCATGGTACACACGGGCAAGATGCCCGTGCCACAGCCTACAATCCCGGCACCATGCCGCCCACCCGCCTGCGCTTTGCCCGCCACCAACGCCTGCACGGCGACCGCATGTTCGCGGCGGTGTTCGGCGCCAAATGCCGCTTTTCGGCCGGACCGCTGTCGGTTTTGACCAAGCCCAACGGCCTGCCGTACGCCCGGCTCGGCCTGTCGGTGGGCAAGCGCATCGGCAATGCGGTGGCCCGCCAGCATTTGAAACGGCTCTTGCGGGAGGCCTTCCGCCTGACGCAGGCGGCCCACCCGCTGCTGGCGGAAACGCCGGGCATGCCGGGGGGGCTTGATGTGGTGCTGGTGGCCCATGCCCACGCCGAGCTGCCGGCGGCCGACTACCAGCGCTGCCTGCTCGAAGGCATGGCCCACGGCCGCAAGGTGTGGGAACGACGCCAACACAAGGCGGCCGGCGGCGAACCGGCCGGGCCGCCCACCCCATAATCCGCACAACCCATGAAACAGCGCATCCAACAACAAATCGCCGAGATTCTCAGCCACCCCGAGCCGGACAAACTGCCCCACCCCCGCCGGGGCGTGCGGCTGGCCATGGACATCTGGCCGCTCCTCTTGCGGAAAATCAACGACGACAACCTGCCGATGCGGGCCAGCGCGCTGACCTACCGGACGATCTTCGCCTTCGTGCCCATGGTCTTCCTGGCGCTGGTCGCCTTCAAAGCCCTGGTCAAAATGGATGCCATCCAGGCCAAGGTCACGGAACTGTCGCACAAGGCACTGGGCATTGAAGACGTGGCGGGACGGTCCGGCAAGAATGACCTGCGCGTCCAAGTGGATGAGGCAATCCGCAACATCTGCGCCAAAGCCGGGTCCATCGAGCTCGGCGGCATCGGCGTCATGGGTTCCGTGCTGCTGCTGTGGGCGGCGGTCAGCCTGATCGTCACGGCCGAAAAAGTCTTCAACAAGGTGTACCAATCGCCCGTCGAACGGCCGTGGCACATGCGCATCTTCATTTACTGGTCGGCCATGACCCTGGGACCGCTGTTCCTGGTCGGCAGCGCCTATGTGACCGAGCAGTTTTTCACCCTGGCGCATGGCTATGTGGGCGATGCGCCCCTGGTCAGCCCGCTGCTCAAACTCTGCGGCTCGCTGATGGGCATGATCTTCACCTGGGCCATCCTTTGCGCGCTTTACAAGACACTGCCCTCGGTCAGGGTGGGCTGGCGGCCGGCCGTCATCGGCGCCCTGGTCGCGGCCCTTGGCGTTGAACTGCTCAAAACCGCGCTGTTCGTCATGGTTTTCGCCAAGGGGAAAAGCGCCGACCCGGCCAAAGCCGCGCTGTACGGCTCGCTGGCCATCCTGCCGATCGCCCTTTTCTGGACCTACATTGCCTGGTTCATCGTGCTGGTCGGGCTTGAAGTCGCCTGGATCTGCCAGTCTCTGGGCTTCCTGCAGGCGCAGGCCTCGCTCAACCGCGCCCGCCACGCCCAGGAACTGCTGGCGGCCGAATCCGCCATGCTGCTGCCGGCGATGGCGGCCGTCGGGCAGGCCTTCCGCCTCGGCAAACCGGTGGCCGAGGCGCAGCTTTGCCGCACCCTGCACGCGCCAGGCAGCGTGGTGCGGCCGCTCATGGACAAGCTGGTCAAGGCCGGCTTCCTGCACGACGTGCTCGGCGAAGACGGCAACGCCGACGGCTTCCGCGACTGGGGGCTGGCCCGCGCACCGGAACAAATCGCGCTGGAGGAACTCCTGGACCTGCTGCCGGTGCCCAACCCCGAGGTTCCGGGAACGGGGATCATGATGCGCTCGCGCGCAGCCCAGATCAACGCCGTCAAAGGCATGACGCTGGCCGATACGATATAGACCGCCGAATTCCGCCCCCCCCCAACCTCCCCCACCATGATCCCACTCGAAACCCTGACCTTCGGCGACGCCATCCAGATCGCCGTCCCCAACACCATCCAGCTCATGACCACTTACGTGCTGATGGAGCAGGATGACTGGTTTGAGGAAGAGATTCATTTCGTGCGCAAACTGGTGCGCCCGGGCATGACGGTTGTTGACATCGGCGCCAATTACGGCGTCTACACCCTGTCCATGGCCAAGTGCCTGGATGGATCCGGCAAGCTGGTCGCGTTCGAACCGACCGCGAATGTGGCCGCCGCCCTGCGGCAAAGCATCGCGGCCAACGGCTTCAACACCGTTGAGCTGCGCCAATGCGCGCTTTCCAACCGGTTGGGGACGGCGGTGTTCCACACCGACGCCAACGCGGAGTTGAACTCGCTGCACGCCTCCGGCCGCACCGACGGCGACACCGAAACGGTGGAGCTGGCCACCCTGGACTCCGCTTTCCCCGCGGGTTTTCCGCAAGTGGATTTCATCAAGATGGACGCAGAGGGCGAAGAGGTCGCCATTTTGGACGGGGCAAAGGCTTTTTTCTCCCGCCACTCGCCGCTCATCCTGTATGAGTTGATGCATGGCAGCGCGGTCAACGAACCTTTGATCAGCAAACTCAGCGGTCTTGGTTTCAAAAATTTCAAACTCCTGCCCGGCTTCAATGTTCTGGTTCCTTTTGAACCCGGGCAACCCATTGACAAATACCAGATCAACCTTTTTGCGTGCCGGGAGGACCGCGCGGCCATGCTTGCAAAACAAGGCCTTTTGCTGCATGAAATGCCGGTCTGCCCCCAGGCGCCGGCCGCCGGCGCGTTCACCCGGCTGGCGGACCTGAACCCGGTGCTTGCGCCCTGGGCCGGACTGATGGCGAAAACGGCCGATCGGGACTATGCGCGGGCCTTGGATCTCTACGCCTGGCACCGGCTGGGCGAAGGCAGCCCGGCCGAATCCCTCGGGGCGTTGGCGGCGGCACATCAACTGCTCGCCCGGCAGGGCACGCCCGGCTTGGGCCGAATGATCCTGGAAGCCCGCGTGACCCTTGACCTTGGCCTGCGGGAGCAATCGGTGAACATCCTGAAGCAATTGCTCAACACCCACGACGAATGGGAAGCCAAGGTCATGGACGAACCCCTGCTCCCGGCCAACCGGCATTTTGAACAAATCGACACCGATGGCCGGCCGGCCCAATGGCTGTTCGCATCGCTTCTTGAGCAATATGAAATATCCGGCCACATGTCTTGCTATTTCGACAACAAAAACACCCGACAAATCATCCAAGACTTCTTCCAACTTGGGTTCCCCAGCCCGATTCTGGAGCACCGGGCCGGTCTGCTGCAACTCCGCGACATGCAGACCAACGCATGAAACCGCTTGGATGCATTCTTGGGGATTTTCCGCAAAAACCTTACAAAACACTATCA
>CANIYR010000119.1 GCA_947471825.1 Phycisphaeraceae bacterium
GACGCCGGGGATTTTGATGGATGAATCGTGAATCAACTGCCGATTACTTGGCGGCTTTTTCCTTCTTGGCCTTGGCCGGCTTGGCTTCCGGGGCGGCTTCGGCGGCCGGAGCCGCTTCAGCCTTGTCGGACTTCTTGGACTTCTTCTTGTCGCCACCTTCGGCGGCCTGCTTGGCTTCGAACTCGGCGCGGGCGGCTGCTTCTTCGGCGGCGATTTCCTGCGGCAGTTTGCGGTCGGACTTCACGACGACCTTGACTTCGGCCTTGAGGTCCTTGGCCAGCTGAACCGGCACAAAGTAGGTGTCAATGCGGGTCATCTTGGAGCCCACGCGCACATGGCGGTCTTCGATGCCTTCATGGCCGGCCTTGCGCAGGGCTTCGGCGATGTCGTGCTGCGAGATGCCGCCGAACAGCTGGCCCTGGTCGTTGGTGGCGCGCATGATTTCCACGGTCGCGTCCTTCACCTTGGCAAACACGCTTTCAGTGATGGCGCGCAGGCGCTTCAACTCAGCTTCCACTTCGGCGCGGCGGGCCGCCAGGGCGGCGATCTTTTCTTCAGTCGGATTGGTGACGAGGCCGAACGGCAGGAGGTAGTTGCGGGCGTAGCCGGCGCGAACCTTGACGACATCGCCGATGATGCCGAGGTTTTCCTGGGTTTCAGTGAGCAAAACGGAGATCAAACGGGCCATGGGGCTGTCCTTTCGGGACTATCGGCAACGCCAAAAGGCGTGGCCGAGGGTGAAAGTTAGGCGTCCCCGCCCACACGCGTGGAGGGGTACACCAACGATTAAGGGAACTGGAAAAGAACTTAGAACGGAATCTCATCCGACGGGTAGTTAGGCTCGGAGGGCGCATCGTCATAAGACGGGGCCGAAGCCGGACGGGCCGGACGGGCAGACGGGGCGGGGCGGGCGGCGGACGGGGCGCGGTCGCCAGCCGGGGCGCTGTAACCGCCACCGGCGCCAGGGGTCGCGCCGGGAGGCGGGCCGATGAACTGGAAGTTCTCGGCGATCACCTTGATCTTGCTGCGCTTCTGGCCGGTGGCTTTGTCATCCCACTGGTCGAGGCGCAAACGACCCTCGATGAAGATGGGACGGCCCTTGGCGAAGAACTTGCCGATGTTCTCGGCAGTTTTGGAGAAAGCCTCGCAATCGATGAAATCGGCGCGCTCGACCTTGTTGCCATCCTTGTCCTTGTAAACCTCGTTGACGGCCAGCGAGAAGGACACCACGGCGGTGTTGTTGGGCAGGTACCGCAACTCGGGGTCGCGGGTGAAATTGCCCATGAGCAGAACTTTGTTGAGTGAGGCCATACGGTTTTCCTTTGGATCTTGGGATGGTTGAAGTGGCTCGGGATGTGGAAACGGTACAGGCATGCGCGGCAGCTTGGGCTGCGCATACATCATCAGGCGGCGGCTTCTTCCGTCTGGGCGGCGGCAGCTGCGGCAGCGGCGACAGCGCGCACTTCGTCAAGCGACTTGCCGGCGATGGCGTCCTGCAATTCCTTCGGCCCGACATGCTCGGCACGCAGGATCATGGCGCGCAGCACCACTTCGGACAGGTTGCTGTCACGCTCGATCTGGGCGATGGCGGTCGGGGTGACATCAAAATAAGCGATGTAGAAAGTGCCGCGCTTCTGGCCGGAGATCGGGTAGCACAGCTTGCGCTCGTCCCACTTGCGCAGCACATGCACCTTGGCGCCGGAGCGGTTCAGGATTTCCTGAACCTGGGCCACCACGGACGCCGGATCGGCGGCAATGGCATTCTGATTGAGGAGGAAGAGGGCTTCGTAAAGTTTCGGGGTGGTGTCGGCCATGATGTGGGTGCTCCGGTTGGGTTTGCCCCGGAACGAAAGTCCGGGGTCCGGTGAAGGAAAAAGAAAGGGCGGAGATTGTATCGCGGGAAAGCGGAAAGGGCAAAAGCGTGATGGATGGTCAAATGGTACGGATTATGTTTGGTTTTGTCAAGCATGCAATCAAGCGCAAGCCGAAATGCCTGACCAACCACTGGTTAAAAAGGGCTGCCAAGCACATCTTGGCAAGAGCGCCCAACCCCTCACCCCGCCTTCTCCATCCCCGCCGCCGGCCCGCCCGACCGCGGATGCGCCTTGCCGTAAGCCTCCCGGATTCTGGTCGTGGTCAAATGCGTGTAAATCTGCGTCGTCGAGAGAGACTGGTGCCCCAACAACTCCTGCACGCTCCTCAAATCGGCGCCGTTGTCCAGCAAATGCGTGGCGAACGAATGCCGGAGCGTGTGCGGGGAAATCTTCGGATCAAGCCCGGCCTCCTCCAGATGGATGTCCAACTTCCGCCGCACACTGCGGGCGGACAAGCGTCCGCCGTTTTTGTTGACGAACAACGGCGCCTCCGGGCTGCCACCTTGGCGGGCGATCTGGTTGTAGTGGCGGATGGCGGCCAAAGCGTGGCTGGAAATCGGCACGATGCGCTCGCGCCGGCCCTTGCCGCGAACCAAAAGGATGCGCTGGGCGGCATCCAGATCTTGGATATTGAGCCCCACCACCTCGGACACGCGCAGCCCGGAGGAGTAAATGGTTTCCATGATGGCCCGGTCGCGCGCGCCAAGCACGCTGCCGGCATCCGGGGCCCCAAGCAGGCGTTCAATATGGGCGAGGCTGATCGATTTGGGCAGGCGCCGCCCCTGCTTGGGAGTGCGCACCAAGGTCATCGGACTGGCGGCGAGCAGATCGCGCCGGACCAGCCATTTGTAAAACGAGCGCAAGGTCGCCATTTTGCGCGCCATGGTCGACGGGGTGTAGTTGCGGCCGCCCAGATCCGCCAAAAAAGTGCGGATAAAGGCCAGATCAGCGGCCAAGGCTTTCTTTTCAACCTCCGCATCCGGCAAATCGGCCGCACCGAGAAACAGTGCGTATTGGCGCAGGTCTGCACCGTAGCATTTGGCGGTGTGGACGCTGAAATGCCTTTCATGGGCCAGGTAGCCGAGAAATGCGGCCGCCAAGGCGAACAGGGGCACTTGGATTTCAGGGGCATCCGGAGCGGGGCGGGTGGAAAGGGCGTCCATGGATGTGTTATCGGCCGTCATGGGGCGCAAAGAAGAGTAATATGCGCACCATCAGACTCACGCATCCGTGTTCACGCCTCACGCATGGCCGCCGCCCGGGTCACCGGTTCGCCGCCCCGCCTACAATCACCGCCCATGCCCAACCGCCAACCCTTCTCAGACACCACCCGCCATGGCGTTCGCGTCGGTGCGGTGGCCTTTCTGCTGCAATCGCACACGAACCGGTCCGATGACCGGTTCACATTTGGCTACAAGATCCTGATCCACAACACCGGCACCGAAGCGGTGACACTGCTGGGCCGCCATTGGGACATTGTCGACGGCGAAGGCAACCGCGAAGAAGTGGAGGGCCAGGGCGTGGTGGGCCACCAGCCCAGGCTCGAACCGGGACAGGCGTTCCAATACAACTCCTTCTCCATCCTGAAGACGGAGTGGGGTACGATGGAGGGATTTTTCCTCATGCAACGCGATGACGAATCAACCTTCCATGCGCAGATCAGCCGCTTTTTCCTGACCCCGCCGCGCGGTTCGGAAGTTCATGCGGATGTCCTTGAACTCGGGGTGGTGTGATGGAACAGGCCGTCACCCCCCATGAGGCGACCCACCCCAAGGAAAACGAACCCCGCCCGAAGTTGATCCGGCCGTGGCGTTCGCGTTGGCGCGAACAGCAGCATGCGACCGACCACTCCGCCTCCGCCTCGGCGCCGCCGGTTTTGGACCATGAACTGGTGCCCCGCGGCGAGCCGGAATGGGTTGACTCCCCCGCGGCGCTCGCCCGCCTGACGGACACCCTGCGCCAGGCCGGGGCGTTCGCCTTTGACACCGAATTCATCGGGGAAGACGCCTACCACCCGCGGGTATGCCTGGTGCAGATCGCCACCCCAACCCTGCTTGCCATCGTCGACCCTCTGGCATCGCTGGATTTGCGGCCCTTGTGGGAACTGGTGGTGGATGAATCGGTCGAAAAAACCGTCCACGCCGGCTCACAGGACCTGGCTTTCGCTTGGCGCTCGACCGGGCGCGGCCCGGCCAACATCTTCGACACCCAGATCTGCAGCGCTTTCGCCGGCCAGCCGCACTCGCAGGGGCTGGGGAAAATGGTCACCGCGCTCTTGGGGGCCGATGTTGGCGGCAGCGCCAAATTCACCCGCTGGGACGCCCGGCCGCTGACCCCCCTGCAGCAGCAGTATGCGGCCAACGATGTGCGTTACCTGCCGGCCATCCGCGCGCTTTTGCGCGGCAAACTCCTGGAAACCGGCAATGCGGCCTTTGCGCACGGTGCCTGCGTGGATGCCTTCGGCGAATCCCTTTTCATTCCGGAGCCGCCCGAAATGCGCCTCAAAATCCAGGCATTGCACCGCTGGAGCAGCCCGCAACTGGGCGCCCTGCACGCCTTGGCACGCTGGCGCGAGGATTTGGCGGTGCGCGAGGATTTGCCGCCGCGGGTTTTGTTTACCGACGCCGTGATGGCCGACTTGGTGCGCCATGTGCTGGGCGACGGCCCGGAAAACGACACGCTCGATGCGGTCAAGGGATTCCCCCGCCCCATCCGCCAGGCCCATGGCGGGGAAATCGTGCAGGTGATCCGCGCCGGCGCCGGCCACAAGCCGCCCCGCATGAAGCGCCCCAAACGCATCAGCGAAAAACAGGCCGTCGCGGCCCGCGACATGTCCGAGGCGATGTGGGCCAGGGCCGCCGAAATCTGCGCCGCCCGCCAGATCGACCTGCAGACCGTCACGAGCAAACGCGAACTCCACCGCCTTGCTTGCCTGCATGCGGCAGGCATCGAGCCGGAGGAGCCGATCCGCGTGCTCTCCGGCTGGCGCGCACAGCTGCTGGGCAGCCTGGCGGACTGACCGGGCCGCAGGGCGGAAGCTGGCGACAAGTTTCCTCCGCCCAATCTACAATGGGACGCAGTGCGTGACTTCATCCAAAAAATCATCGCTTTTTTCAACGACCTGCCGCACAAATTGCCGGTGGTTGAACGCATCAAAGCCGATTTCAAGAACC
>CANIYR010000120.1 GCA_947471825.1 Phycisphaeraceae bacterium
ATGGCGGGCTTTGCGGCGATTCCGTGCTGCTGCTTGCGCCCACCGGCAAGGCGTCCGCGCGGCTGGCGGAATCTCTTGCGGACGCCTGCGCCGCGCTTAGGGGGCTGGGGGTGGCGCCGTCGGTTGTGGAACGCATCCGTTCCATCACGCCTTCCACCCTGCACCGTGCCTTGCGGTGGAGTCCCCAACCGCCGGAAAAAGGCGGACCCTTCACCTTCAATGCCGCCAATCCGCTGCCGCACCGCCTGATCCTGGTCGATGAGTGTTCGATGGTGGACCTGGCCTTGTTCGCCGACCTGATCGACGCGGTGCCCGACTGTGCGCATGTCATCCTGATGGGCGACCGCCACCAGCTCGATTCGGTGGAGGTCGGCGGCGTGCTTTCGCAATTGGTCCAGCGGGCCGGCGACGGCCGGCATCCGGCCGCAAGTTTGGACGCACTGGCGTCGGCTTGCGGCGTGGATCCGAAGGATCCGGAGGCGCAAGCCCATCTGTGGACCGGTGGCGCCGCGGGGTCCCGGGCCGATTTGCTGGGTGCGGCGTTCACCCTGCGCAAGACCCACCGCTATGCGGCGGATTCCGGACTGGGGAAAGCCGACCAAAAGGTGCGCCGGCGTTTGGAGGCCGGCATGGACGATGGCCCAGGCGCACTGGCTGCCGCGCTGGAAGGCATCGGGCAGGATGCCCGCGTCTGCGCCGACGGACGCGCACGGCCCCCCAAGAAGGGCGGGGGTGGCTTGCTCCGGCTTTTTTCCCAGTCTTATCTTCCGCTCAAGGCTGCCACCCAGGCGCTCCATGCGCACAGCGCGCCCGAGGCCTTTTCGCCCGTTTTTTCCAAGGGCGGGGCGCTGCAGTCCTTCGCCGTCTTGTGCGCCATGCGCCGGGGCCCGAGCGGAGCCGACGCATGGAATGAAGCGCTCATGGAGGCATGGCTGGGGTGCATGCCAAGGCCGGGGCAGGTGCCCGCCGGTGTTCCTGTCATGGTGACGCGCAACCACCACGGCTTGCGGCTGTACAACGGCGACGTGGGCGTGGCCGTTGCGTCCGAAGCGGGCGGGGTGTATGCGACCCATGCGGTTTTCCCGGGCGAGGGCGGCGCGCCCCATGCCGCACGGATTTTTCCATTGGCACTTTTGCCCGGGTATGGGCCGGCACTGGCCCTCACCATCCACCAGAGCCAGGGCAGCGAATGGAACAAAATCGCGATCATTCTGCCCGCCGCCTTCGACAGGCCATCCGGGGTCGGCAGCCGGCATGAGTTCCTTGATGCCCGCATGCTTTACACCGCGCTCACGCGCAGCCGCGCCGGGGTGGAAGTCGCGGGGGGATGAAAATGGATGGCGGTGATGCGGCCGAGGAATCCTTTGGGACAATGCCGCGGCCGATAATTCCCCCAAAGAGCCGTTTTGGCAACACCAGAGGCATGAAATGGCGATCCCGCAAGCCTTTGCTGCCCGGCAAAGGGAAGCTGTTGAATGCCTTGGGCTTGCTGTTGCATACGCGGCTGCCCCCATGGTTCTCGAGAAAGCGACGGCCGTGATGCAGGGTGGGCTGGGCCATGAAAATTGTGCGCATCAAATGACGCTGTAAGCCGTTGCGGGGCTTGGAATGCCCCCGCAAGGAGCCTCAAACAGCCTTGGGGTGGGGACATGGTTTTCCAAGTGTCCATATCAACGAAAAACCCCGCGATTTGCGGGGTTTTTCTTCATCTTGCGGTCCCTTGCGGGGAGTGGAGCTAAGCGGGTTCGAACCGCTGACCTCCTGCATGCCATGCAGGCGCTCTACCAACTGAGCTATAGCCCCGAACTGGCCATTCTTGCGAATGGGGGAGCGGAGTATAGCGTTGGTTTTTAGGTTTGCAACCGTCCATGCGGGGAAAGCCAAATATCGGTGAAAACGGCTTTTCCCCGCGTTCCACCGTGTATAGTGTTTGTCCTTGGGTTTCAAACCTCTTTCGGAGCCGCCCCTTGTCGCTTCAGATAAACGTTTTGGCTTATTTCCAGCTTGATCAGGAGCAGCGCGCCCTGCGGGTGGGACTGGATGCGGCCGAGCGCCGGCAGGCCGCCACTTTGAAAAAGGCCGCCCAAATCAAGCAGGAACAGCATGAATTGGCCGCTTTGCTCATGACCACCAAGGCCAAGGAGCGCAATGTGGAGGTTTCCGCCGATGCATTGGCCGTCAAGATCAATGATTTGCGCGAGAAAATGAACAACACCAAGACCAACAAGGAGTACCAGGGATTGCTGGTGGACACGGGCACCTTGCAGAAGCAAAAAGAAGCGGCCGATGAAGAGGGTCTGGCCTTGCTGGCCAAGGTGGAGGAAATCGAAGCCAAAATCACCGAGACTGCGACCCGTGCCGCCGAACAGGCCAAAATTGTTGAAATGGCCCAAAAAGAAGTGCTGGCCGCCCGCGCCGAGCTGGGGGACCGGCTTGAACAGACCCTGTCGAAGCGTGATTTGGCCGGCAAGATCATCCCTGCC
Organism: Phycisphaeraceae bacterium; assembly: GCA_947471825.1. GTDB lineage: Bacteria > Planctomycetota > Phycisphaerae > Phycisphaerales > Phycisphaeraceae > CANIYR01. The sequence continues at coordinate 2,484 of CANIYR010000120.1, forward strand.
AAGGTGATGGAGGTGTACAACAAACTGGCCGAGCGCCTGGATGGCGAGGTGGTGGCCGGCGTCGATGTGCAGAACGCCAAGCGCCATGAATACACCTGTGACGGCTGCAGCATTTCATTGCCGCGCCAGACCATCAACGCGCTGCTCAACCAGCCGGACGCCCCGACCGTCTGCGTGTCGTGCGGCCGCTTGCTGGTCATGTCGCAAGGCCTGCGCGAAGGCTTGCTCGAAGGCAAGTAAACCAACCCATCATCCGGAAAAAAGGACTTTTCTTCATGATTCAGGCGAATTTTCCCGTTGTCAAAGCGGCCCTTGTCGGCGCCGGCCGCATGGGCCGTCACCATGCCCGCACATGGGCCAAAAATGTGCCTGGTGCCCGGTTGGCGGGGGTGGTGGATGCCCGTTTGGCCGCAGCGGAGGCTTTGGCCGCCGAGTTTGGTGCCGAGGCTTTCGATTCGGTGGAGGCACTGCTTGCCGCCCATCCGGATTTGGCCGTGGCCACCGTGGCCACCCCGACCATTTATCACACCGCCGCCGCCCTTCCCCTGCTGCGGCGCGGTATCGGCGTGCTGATTGAAAAGCCGCTGGCGCCTTCCGCGGCAGAGGCCCGGGTCTTGGCCGAAGTCGCAGCCAGGCACGGCGCCACCTTGCAGGTCGGCCATGTGGAGCGCTACAACCCGGCCGTGCGCGCGCTGGTCGCGCAGAAGTTGAAGCCGCGCCATTTGGAGGCGGTGCGCACCAGCCCCATGACCTTCCGTTCGCTGGATGTGTCGGTCATCATGGACATGGGCATCCACGACCTGGACATTTTGCTGGCCTTGGCCGGCGCCCCGGTGGTGAAGGTGGAGGCGCACGGCCAGTCGGTCGTCAGCCAAAGCACCGATCATTGCTCCGCGTGGCTGACCTTCGCCAACGGCGTGCGCGCCCACCTGACCAGTTCGCGGCTGGCCCTCACCACCACCCGCACCCTCAAGTTGTTCGCCGATGACGCCTTTGCCCATTTGGACTATGGCACCAAGGCAGGTGCGGTGTACCGCATGAAAAACCATGCCGGCCCCTTGGCCGGCGTGCAGGCGCGCCTGGCCAATAACGAGGATTTGTCGGCCGAAAAATACGCCGACATGCTGCAGGCGGAAGTGCTGGACATCGCCCCGTATGCGGGCTGCGACCAATTGACCGCGCAGGCCACGGCGTTTTTGGACGCGGTTTTGAACAAGACCACACCGGTGGTGACGGCACAGGACGGCATCAACGCCATCGTGGCGGCGGAGATGATCGCCGCGGCGATATCGGCCAATCGGTGAAGTTTTGATGGCATGCCACGCAAAAAAACACCCGGCGCTGCGCCGGGTGTTTTTTGTTTGCTTTTACGCGGGGGAACTTACTTGCAGCCGCAGCCGGTGCCGCAGGCGCCCTTTTTGGCGCTGGCGTAGCGGGCGGCCTGGTCGGCCAGGGTGATCTGCTTGATCTTGCCTGCGTGGCCGGCCTGCCCGAACTGGGTCATGCGCTCCATGCACAGTTTCATCATGGCTTCGCGGGCCGGCTTGAGGAAGTCGCGCGGGTCGAACTTCTCGGGGGTTTCGGCGAACACCTTGCGGATGGCCCCGGTGATGGCCAGGCGGTTGTCGGTGTCGACGTTCACCTTGCGAACGCCGTGCTTGATGCCCAGTTGGATTTCCTCGACCGGCACGCCGAAGGTCGGCTTGATCTTGCCGCCGTACTTGTTGATGATGTCCTGCAGTTCCTGGGGAACCGACGAGGATCCGTGCATGACCAGGTGGGTGTTGGGCAGCTTGGCGTGGATGTTCTTGATGGTGTCCATCGAGAGCACGGAGCCGGTGGGCTTGGTGGAGAACTTGTAGGCGCCGTGGCTGGTGCCGATGGCCACCGCCAGCGCGTCCACGCCGGTGTCGGCCACGAAGCGGGCGGCTTCGTCGGGGTCGGTCAGCAGCTTGGAGTGGTCCACGGTGCCTTCCAGGCCATGGCCGTCTTCCTTCTCGCCGCCGCAGTGCTCGAGCGAGCCCAGGACGCCGATTTCGCCTTCGACCGACACGCCGCGGGCGTGGGCGGCGGTCACGACTTCCTTGGTGACCTTGACGTTGTAGTCATAGTCGGCGGCTTGGCCGTCGGTGGTCAGCGAGCCGTCCATCATGACGGAGGTGAAGCCGGCTTCGATGGCGTCCAGGCACGAGGCCGGCTTGTCGCCATGGTCCAAGTGCATGCAGACCGGGATGTTGGGGTAGAGCTCCGAGGCGGCGATGATCAGGTGGCGCAGGTAGTTGTTCTGCGCGTAGGCGCGGGCGCCGCGCGAGGCTTGGATGATGACAGGGGATTCGGTCTTCTCGGCGGCCATCATGATGGACTGGATCTGCTCCATGTTGTTGACGTTGAGCGCCACGAGGCCGTAATTGTTTTCGGCGGCGTGATCGAGCAGGAGACGCATTGGGACGAGGGCCATGGGGAGTCCTTGAAGGGAGGTGTTTTGGGCAAACGGGGAAAG
>CANIYR010000121.1 GCA_947471825.1 Phycisphaeraceae bacterium
CAGCAGGAATGCGCCAAGCAGGGAGGTCAGCATGAAGCCGTTGACCAGGATGATCCATCCGATCAGGATTGGCTGGGAGTCCCTGGCGAGGAAGAAAAAGATCACCACGAAAACCATGCACGCCATCATCGGCAGGCCGACCGGCAGCACGCGCGAACGCCACAGGGCGCGCGGCCGGCCGAAGGCGATCAGCATCAGCGGCGTCAGCGTGAATGTGCCGATGGCGTCGCCCACCCACCAAGTCAGTCCGCTGGTGACGACATCTGCGGATTTCAAGGTCCCGGTGCACTTCATCATGAGGATGCAGAGCGCGGCGGAGATCAGGCTGGATGCGCCGCCAATCAGCAGGAACCACAGCATATCCTCGCCGGTCGCCAATGTGCATGGGGTGTCCGTTTTGCGCCGGAGCAGGCCCGCGCCGGCTTGGGCCTGCAACAGGACGGCCACCCCGGCGGTCAGCGCCAGCAGGATGGACCTGGCCGGATGGTCCGCTTGGTACCACCAGTGCAGGTTGATCAGGATGGCGCCGAGCCAGAGGCCGGGCAGCACGCGCTTTTCCCACAAAAGGACGGCGCCCAAGGCGATGCCCGCGGCCGGCCAGACGGCCGATGCGGAAATCGGCGGCACGCCCAACTTCAGCCCGAGGTACCCGAACGCATAGTACGCGGCAGCGATACCGACGGTTTGGGCGGTGGACTTGAAGAAGCGGGGCATCGTCATGGGCGGGTGTGATGGGTGGCTGGGCGTTCCGGCATCATCATAAGGCGGATAGGATGCGCCCCCATGCGCGACTACGATGCCATTGTGTTCGATCTCGACGGCACCCTTGCCGACACCATGCCCGCCCATTATGCGGCATGGCGCAAAGTGCTCGATCCGATGGGCATTCCTTTCCCCGAAGAGGTGTTCTACGGATTCGGCGGCGTGCCGACCCTGAAAATCCTGGACATCCTGTCGGCCCGCCACGGCGTCGCCATGGACATCCGTCGGGTGTCCGAACAAAAAGAGGATTTTTTTGCCGAAGGTTTGGGCGCCATCCGGCCCATCCCGGAGGTTCTGGCGGTGGCAGAGGCCCACCTGGGCGTGGTGCCGATGGCGGTGGCCACCGGCGGCCACGACCGGGTGGTTTACCGCACACTGGAAGCCCTGGGCATCGGCGGCTGGTTCGGCGCGGTGGTGACGGTGGACGATGTGACCCACGGCAAGCCGCATCCGGAAACCTTCGCCTTGGCCGCGCAAAAACTGGGTGTGGAGCCGACCCGTTGCCTGGCTTACGAAGATGCCGATCCGGGCATCGCTTCAGCCAAAGCCGCCGGTATGCAGGTGATTGATGTGAGATTGCTGCGCGTACGGTGAAGATAACGAATGGATAATTTTCGCGCCAAGGCGCGGACTGCTGTAAAGTCTCATGCGGCCGTTTTTTCACACCTCGCACCCGATAGGTTATCCCATGCAAATCTTACTGGTTGAAGATGACGACGTGATTGCCCAGTTCATTCAAAAGGGGCTGACCCAGTCCGGATTCAAGGTTCATCATTGCGGCAGTGCGGAAGACGCCTTGCTGGCGGCCGCCAAAAATCATTTTGATGCCATGGTGGTGGATGTCATGCTGCCCGGCACCGACGGCCTCGCTTTTGTGGAGCGCGTGCGCTCCAATCAGGAGACTTGGGTCCCGGTCCTCATTTTGAGCGCCAAGCAGGGCGTTGACGACCGCGTGCGCGGCCTGCATGCCGGCGGCGACGATTACCTGACCAAGCCGTTCGCCCTTTCCGAATTGCTCGCCCGCCTGCAATCCCTCACGCGCCGCAAAGCCGGCCAAGCCGAAGAGAAAACCCTGTCCGCCTGCGGCATCCATATCGATTTGCTCGCCCGCAAAGCGTCCCGCAACGGCCGCGTCATCACCCTGCCGCCGCTTGAATTCACGCTTCTTGCCTACCTCATCCGCCATGCCGGCCAGGTGTTGTCCCGCGCGATGGTGATTGAGCACGTTTGGAACTGCGAGTTTGATTCCAACAGCAATGTGGTCGAAGTGCGCATCAGTTCATTGCGGGAGAAACTGCATGCCCCTGGCGAATCCGAGGTCATCCACACCGTGCGCGGTGCCGGATATGTGCTGCGCGAGCGGCCGTGAAAGGTGGCGCCGTTGGCGGAGGTTTCCCATGGTTGCCGGCGTGTTCATCCCCGCAAAGTCGCCAGCCGCTTCCACTGCGCTTCAAACGCCGCCGCGTTGATTCCCAAGACCCCCAGTGCGCTTTCAAGCGTGTTTTCCCAAGCGGGGGTTTCAGGTGCCCGAGCGCGTCCCGGGGCGTCGGCCGGCAGATGCGGCCAGGCTTTGGCTTTGGCGACCAGCGCGTCGAGCAACTTCAAATAACGCGGGAGTGACAGCCCGGCCAGCACGGCGCGCGGGCCGTCTTCGCGCAGGGCGATCAGCCAAGGGGCGTTGAAGGCAGGCGCCGGCGTTCCGGCGGCATCGCCTGGCCCCATCGCGCCCGCCGGCGTGGCGGGCATCGTCGGCGCGGGCATCATCATGGGTGGCATGGGCATGCCGCCCATGCCCGGCATCTCCACCGGCGGCATGCCAGGATTTGTCGGCATCGCCATCGGTTCCGGTGCGGTTGCGTCACGCAGCGGTTGCGCGACCTCCGGACCGAACACCTGCGCTTCGTTTTGCGCCGGCAAATCCGCGCCATCCATGCCCAGCATCGCCCGGTGGCGGCCGACCCGCACATGGATGCTGGTGAAGGGTTGCGCCTCCGGTCTTTCGCCGCCTTGCTCAACCGCCCGCCGCAAATCGACAAAGGCCATCGTGCCGGCCACCGCGCCGGCATCGGCCAAGGGGGCCATGTGAAAGCGGCCCTGCCAAACCGTGCCTTTGCGCCCGGATTGCCGGTTGATGCGGTGGGTGAGCAGCTGCTTGAAATGCTTCATGAACATCGACAGGCTGCCGAGTTTGGCGCGGATGGCTGCCGCATCGGGTTGGGGCCCGTGGCTTGGCTGGCCGGCTCCGCCCTCGGTTGCGCCCGTCGCCCACTTGCCGTTTTGCCACATGCGGGGCGGATGCGCCAGGCGCCAGCGGCGGCTGGCTTCGGCGTCATCCCAAGCGGCGGCATCTTCCGGCCGCCAGCGCAGCACCAGATGGATGCGGCCGGCTTCCAACGCGAAAGCCTGCACCTCCACGGCGTGGCTTTGCGCCAAGCGCTGCAGGAGTTTTTGCGCCCATGTTTTCAAGTCGGCCGAATCGAGCAGGGCCAAGCCGGGGGCCATGCGGCTCCACAGGTGGAAGCAGCGCAGCGGCGGGGCGTTGGCAAGTTGGGTTTGGCGCGGGATCAGCATGGATGCAACCAATTGTTTGAAAAGGTTTTTGAATGATAGGTACAGACCTTGTGGATGGCAAACGGGGCCTTTTGGGAGGTGTCGCGCCACCGCACTCCAATGCCCGCATTCCCATGGGTTTCCACTTGGGCCGTGTGCTTACAATCCCATGCATGTCCGCCGACCCCACCCCTTTGCCCGTTGACGAATCCGCCGCCCTGGCCCCTTTGCGCGAAAAAATCGATGCGCTGGACGGCGAGCTTCTGCGCCTGCTCAACGAACGGGCCAAGGTGGTGGTGGATGTGGGCCACATCAAGCGCAGTGCCGGCGACGCGCCGATTTATGTGCCGCATCGTGAGAAGGCGGTGCTTGACCGCGTGCGTTCCAAAAACCCCGGGCCGCTGCCGGACCGCTGCGTGGAGGCCATTTGGCGCGAACTCATGAGCGGCTCGTTCGCCTTGGAGCGGCCGCTGCGCATCGGGCATCTGGGGCCGCAGGGTTCGTACAGCCATCTGGCGGCCGGGCGCAAATTCGGTTCGTCGGTGGAGTACGACGCGCTGGCCGGCATTGACGACATCTTCGACGCGGTGGCGCGCCGCCATTGCGATTACGGCCTGGTGCCGGTTGAGAATTCGACCGAAGGCTCGGTCACGGCGACTCTGGACCTGTTCATCCGCAATCCGCTGCGGGTGTGCGCCGAGGTGTTGGCCGGCATCCACCACAATCTCCTTGCCAATTGCGACGCCCCTGAAATCAAGCGGATTTATTCGCATCCGCAGGCCCTGGCCCAGTGCGCCCGCTGGCTGTCGGCGCAGTTTCCCAAGGCCGAGCGCATTGCCTGCAGCTCCTCCTCGCGTGCCGTTGAGATTGTTTCCACCGAGCCGGGGTCGGCGGCCATCGGCTCGCTTCTGGCCAGCCAGTTGTACGGCGTCAAGGTGCAGTTTGAAAACATCGAGGACAATCCCAATAACACCACCCGCTTTTATGTCATTGGCCACCAGCGCACCCAGCCGACCGGGGATGACAAGACTTCCATCCTGTTCACCACCGAGCACAAGTCCGGTGCGCTGGTCGAGGTCCTGTCGGTATTCCAGAAGCACGGGCTTAACCTGACTCACATTGACAAAAGGCCGATCCAGCGCGTCAATTGGGAGTACTGTTTCTTCGTGGACTTGGTCGGCCATGAGGAGGACGCCCAAGTGGCCGCAGCCATCGCGGAAGCCAAAAGGCACTGCGTCCAGCTCACGGTTTTGGGGGCGTTCCCGCGCGCGGTCGAGCCCGTTTCGTAGCTGGTCCGGGCCGGTGGCAAGCATTCGGGACAGCATGCCCTTTTGCACTAGAATCCCTTTCATGATTTACTCCCAAGCCTGCGGATATTGCCTGACTGCCCTGTGCCGGCTGCGCTTGGTCTCTTCCGTGGGGCCGGTGCGCGTGGCCGAGTTGTGCCGCATCAAGGGCGCCGAAAAGGATGACTTGCCTGTGATGTTTGTCGCCAAGATTTTCCAAGACTTGGTGCGCAACGGCATTCTGGCCAGTTCGCGGGGACGCAACGGCGGATTCACGTTTGCACGTCCGCCGGCCAAGATCCGGGTCATCGACATCGTGGATGCCGTGGACGGCTCCGGCGGTTGCCGCGCGTGCATCTCGGGCATGCCCG
>CANIYR010000122.1 GCA_947471825.1 Phycisphaeraceae bacterium
CCTGCCCAAGCCGGACATCGGTTTGACCAATAGAATGGCTGGAGCCAGCTCAAACGCGAGCCGGCAAGTTGCCAAGAATAACCGAAGACCCCCTTCCATGACACCCAATCGATCCATCCCCGCCCGCCCTTTGGCCGGCATGACCGTCAGCCGTGAAGACTGGCGCTTGGCCGAGTCATCTTCATTCCTGGAAGTGAGCCTGCCGGCCATCGAGCACAATGCGCGCTCTTTTGTCGCCTTTGCCGGCGCTCACGGCAGTCAGACGCAGGTCTGTGCCGTTGTCAAAAAAAATGCCTACGGGCTCGGCGCCGTGCCGGTGGCTAACCGCGTCATCAAGGCCGGCGTTTCCATGCTGGCGGTTTACAGTGCGGAAGAGGCCATGGAACTCATCCAAGCCAGCATCAGTGTTCCAATCCTGATGCTCATGCCCCTCGAGCGCTTGACGCGCAATGACAATGTGCTTTACCGCCATGCGGTGAATGGAAGGCTGCATGCATCCCTGCATGACGCCGATCAGCTGAACAGGTTAAATGACATCGGCAGGGATTTGGCTTTGCACATGCCCATTCATCTTCATTTGGATACGGGAATGAGCCGCAGCGGTTTCCGCGCCGAAACGCTGTCGAGGCTCATCAAGGAGGATCTTCCAAAGTCCAAAGCGAAGGTGGTCGGTCTTTACACGCACCTGGCTTCATCCGACACGGATCCGAAAGCCTCGGCGGTTCAGATCAGGGAATTGCTTGATTTTTATGCCGCCCACAAGGCTGTTTTACCGCCGAACATCCTGATTCACGCGGCCAACACCTGCGCCACCCTGCGCGACCAGGACAGCCATCTGGGCATGGTGCGCGTGGGATTGGGGCTTGCCGGCGTCGGCCCTGAATTGATCCGCAACAACGGCCTGTTCGCCAAATCCCCATTGGAATTGCGCCAGGCGATCGTGTGGAAGAGCCGTGTCATCCATGCCGCCCACTACCCGTCCGGCAGCACGGTCGGATATCAATCGACCTACCGCTTGGCAGAGGATGCGGTCCTCGGGGTTGTGCCAGTCGGTTATGGTGACGGTTATCCGCTTGCGCTGGCCAACAAAGGCTTGGTTCGCGTGAAAAGAAAGGGCTATCCGCCCGTGGATTGCCCGGTGCGCGGGCTTGTCAACATGGACCAAATCGTGATTGACTTGACCGGTGTGCTGACTTCCGGTGCCGATCCCCTGACGCTCAAAGGCAGCGAAGTGGACATCATTTCCTGCGACCCGGACGCACCCAACACCCTGTCCCGTTTTGCCGAAATGGCGGGCATGCATGCCTACGGCGTATTGTGCGGCATTTCCGCCAGGGTTCCTCGCAAGTACGTTTATCAGGATGCGTGAACCGGCCTGCCGGATCACCTTTTCCACCCTTTTTTCAACCCCTTTTCAAATGCCCAACCGCCACTTCGCCCAAACCCAATATCCCATCCTGAGCTGCCTTTCGCAACGTTGGAGTCCGCGGGCCTTCGATCCGGCCCGCACGGTTTCGGATGCCGTCCTGCATCGGTTGTTTGAGGCGGCGCGCTGGTCTGCATCCTCCTACAACGAGCAGCCTTGGCGTTTCTTTTTGGCCCGGCGCGAGGCGGACGCCGCCAACTACGAAAAAGCGATCGCATGCCTTATCGAGCCAAACCAAGCATGGGCCCGCCAAGCCCCGGTTTTGGTTCTCACGGCCGTCTCCACCCGTTTCACCCACAACAACACCCCCAACCGGTGCGCCGTCCATGACCTTGGATTGGCCGTGGGCAACCTCTCGGCACAAGCCACCCATGAGGGATTGTGCGTCCACCAGATGGGCGGCGTTCTCCTTGAAAAAATGCGCGAGACATACGGCATTCCGGCAGGGTTCGACCCTTTCACGGCAATCGCCATCGGCCATCCCACTTCGCCGGCCGCAGTGCCTGAAAATATGCGCCAAATGGAGACGGCCCCGCGCCAACGCAAGGCCTTGGATGACATCGTGTTCGGCGGGCAATGGGAAAGCAAAAGCGGCATTTTCTGACCGAATGGCGTGCGGCCGTCGCTTCATGACGATCCCGTGCCTTTCCTGCGTCCATTCCCGCTTGCCTTTTGTCCGCCAACCATGCCCACGACCGCCAAAGCCGCGATCCTGCATTGCATGGGCAGCAAGAACGATTTGCCCAAACTTCAACCCGCCATTGATGCATTTGCAAAGTTGGGTGTCCCGACCACGGTCCGCGTGATGTCCGCGTGATGTCCGCGCACGGCACGCCGTATACGGTCATGCGCTTCGTTTCCGCCGCCAAGGCGGGCGTCCCTCAAGGTCTTCATCGCCGCGGGCAGTGCGGCCCACTTGGCCGGCGTGTGCGCCGCCCACACCACTCTGGCTGTCATCGGCATTCCGGTGGAAGGCGGCGCCTTGAATGGGCTCGACGCCCTGGTTTCCACCGTGGAATCGGCAAAGGTTGCCGCCGGCGATGCCGAGGTGGTTGCGCAGCATTTTCCCAGGCCATGGGCGTCACTTCACGCCTTTGGGCGCTTCCTTGCTGAAGTATTTGGCGCGGACGGCGGCATCCAGATCCACGCCATTGATGTTGGCCAAGGTGCAAAGCCAGGCCAGCACATCGGCGAATTCACCGGCGGGGTCGGCGTGTCCGGACGTGTTCCCACCTTCTCCAGCCGCTTTTTGCAGGGCGGTGGCCAGTTCGCCCACTTCCTCCACCAGCCACATGAACGTACCCGGTGTGCCGCGGGCTTTGTCGGCTGCGTAATATTTTTGGTGGATGTGCGCTTGGAATCCTGAGAGCGTCAGCGGTTCCGGGCCGGGCGCGGCTTGGGGGGGGCGTTTCTTCAGCGGTTTTGATTTGGCCATAAGCGCATGTTAAAGCGGACCGGAAGCATTGTCCCATCTTACAATCCCCCCATGCTTGAAACCGAACTGGGTATATCCGAAGTGATTGCCGGCACCCGCCGCCTGACGCCTGCCGAAGCCATGCGTTTGTATCACGAAGCCTCATTGCCCGAACTGGGCCGCTGGTCATCGGCGATGGCCGGCCGCATCCACGGCGGAGCCGGCGCCGCCCGCACCTATGTGGTTGACCGCAACATCAATTATTCCAATGTGTGCTCGGCCCATTGCACTTTTTGCGCCTTCAAGCGCGACCTTGGGGATGCGGATGCATACGTGCTGAGCAGGTCGCAAATCGACCAAAAGATCGAAGAATTGGTCGGTATCGGCGGGACGCAGATTTTGCTGCAAGGAGGCATGCATCCCGAACTGCCTCTGGCTTGGTACACCGATCTGCTGCACCACTTGAAAAACAAGTTTCCGCAAATCCATCTGCACGCTTTTTCCCCTCCTGAAATCGTCGAATTCGTGGCTGTTCTGGACATGCCGGGGCACCCCAAAACCGCCCCAGGACAGGGTGGCACCATGCCGCGCGACCGCTGGCTGGCCAAATTGGATGCCGTCCTCAGGGAGTTGATGAAAGCCGGCCTCGATTCGCTGCCTGGCGGAGGCGGTGAAATCTTCCTTCCGCATGTGCGCCGCCGCATCGGCCCCGGCAAAGCCACCGGACAGGAATGGTTGGATGTGATGAGCGCCGCACACCGGCTTGGGATGAACACATCCGCCACCATGATGTTCGGCCACATCGAGGGCGTGGCTGACCGCATCGGCCACATGGCCCTGATCCGGCAGCGCCAGGACATGGCCATTGAAAACCGCTGGCCCGGCCGCTACATGGCATTCATTGCATGGCCGTTCCAGCGCGACAACACGGCCTTGGGGGACTTGCCGGATTATGACTTTGAAAACGGCGGGGAATTTCCGGGCGATGCGCTGGCCGATGCCGTCCTGCGCGGGGAAGTGGATGGCGGGGATAAAAAATCCTGCGGTGCTTTCGCCCCGCGCGCCGGCAAAATGCTGCGCACAGCCGGCGCCGGCGAATATCTGCGCATGTCGGCCATTTCACGCCTGTTTTTGGACAACGTCCATTCCATCGGATCCTCGTGGGTCACCATGGGGCCGCACATCGGCCAATTGGCCCTGTTTTACGGCGCGAGCGACATGGGCAGCGTGATGATGGAAGAGAATGTCGTCTCCTCCGCAGGCACCACCCACTGCCTCGATGAACCGCTCATTTGCCGCCTGATCCGGGATGCCGGCTTCGTGCCGGCCCAGCGCGACAATGCCTACCGCGTCCTCAAAACGCACACCGGATCCGAATCGCCTGATTTCACCGTCAAGGATTGGGCCACCCAAAGATCTGCGCTACACAAGGAGCAGGCTGAACAAAAACCTTCCGTCCTGGCTCAAGTGACGGTGATGGGCAAATAACAACCGGGGTTTTTCCATCGGCTATTGCGCGCGTTCCTGAGGCGCGAACTTCGTCGCCGGACCGTTCATGAAACTCTCGGAAACGGGCGTGCGCTTCTGCTCCACATAGCAACCCGGCAGCAGGCATACGAAGGAGGCCAAGGACAATGCCAGCAAGGTGGTTTTCATGGTGATCCCATCCGGAACTAACCGCGGAAAACGGGCTCCCCCGAGGCATCGAAGCCGTGGCAGGAAACGAAATGGCCGGCATCATCGGGAGATTCAACAAGCGCCGGACGGTCAAGCAGGCTGGAGCGGGTGATGAATTCCGTGGTGTTGCCGCCATCCTTGGCCGCCAGCAACTCCGCCTGTTCGGCAGCCCGCATCTTGGCCAGTTTTCCGGTGGTGTCTTCCTGGAACAGGTGAATCGGGCTTGGCACGTCGCCCAAAAGCATGATGCGACGCTTGGTTCGGCGCGGATCGGGCGTTGGCGCGGCGGACAGAAGCGCGCGGGTGTACGGGTGAAGCGGGTTGCGGTAGAGCGCATCCCGCGGGGCCGTTTCAACGATGCG
>CANIYR010000123.1 GCA_947471825.1 Phycisphaeraceae bacterium
CCAAGAAGTCCGCGCCGGTGGAAGAGCCCGCCGCCAAGAAACCGGCGCCCGCACCGGCCGCCAAGGCCGCGCCGGCCCCGGCCAAGCCCGCCGCCAAGGCGGCCGCCCCCGCCGTCAAACCGGCGGCCAAGCCCGCCGCCAAGGCCGGCGCCAAGTCCCCGGCCAAGGCGCCGGCCAAACCCGCCGCCAAGAAAAAGTAAGCCTCCCCCGTCGCCCGGCCATCCATTCCCCGCTTTTCTTTTTGAATCCCCATGTCCGACTTCAAACTCAAAATCGGCTTCCCCAAAGGCAGCCTCGAAGAAGCCACCTTCGACCTCTTCAGCCGCGCCGGCTGGCGCATCTCGGTGCCGAGCCGCTCCTACATCCCGTCCATCAACGACCCGGAACTCTCCGGCATCCTGTTCCGCGCCCAGGAAATGAGCCGCTACGTGGAAGACGGCGTGATTGACGTCGGCATCACCGGCCACGACTGGGTGGTGGAAAACGGCTCCGACGTGGTGGAAGTCTGCGAACTGCTGTACTCCAAGGCCACCAGCAACCCGGTCAAGTGGGTGCTGGCCGTGCCAGAGGAATCGGGCATTGACAGCCCCGAGCAGCTGGCCGACGGCATCATCGCCACCGAACTCCTGGAAACCACCAAGCGTTTCTTCGCCGCGCGCAACATCCCGGTCAAGAAGGTGGAGTTCTCCTGGGGCGCCACCGAAGTCAAGGCCCGCCTGGTCAACGCCATCGTGGATGTCACCGAAACCGGCTCCTCGCTGCGCGCCAACAAGCTCAAGATCATCGCCACCCTGCTCACCTCGACCACCCGCCTGGTCGCCAACAAGGCCGCCTGGGCCGACCCGCGCAAGCGCCAGAAAATCGAGGACATCGCCCTCATGCTGCAGGGCGCCATCGCCGCCCGCGAGAAGGTCGGCCTGAAATTGAACGCCCCGCGCGCCAAACTGAACGAAATCCTGGGCGCCCTGCAGGGCCGCCTGGAGGAAGGCCAGAGCCCGACCATCAACAACCTGGCGGACGAAGACTGGGTGGCCGTGGAAGTCATCGTGGATTCGATGGTCGAGCGCGCCATCCTGCCGGCCCTGCGCCGCGCCGGGGCGCGGGCGATCATTTCTTATCCGCTGGGGAAGATGATTTCGTGAATAGTTGGAAAACAAGCATTCTGAAAAACAACCCCGCGCGAGCGGGGTTGTTTTTTGGGGGAATGCGACAACGGAATATGCGGAAAAAACAGCGTCAAAATTCCCTTTCCCGGCACCCCCCTTCCCCCCGCATCCGCCCCCTTTTTCAAGTAAAATTCCACCCGGCTTTCAGGCGCCTGTTCGGGCCTGGATTGGCCGGTGAAAAAGACCAGTAAAACCTCCCCCAAAGCGCATTTCCCATGTCCGAATCCGTTGCCGCCAAGTTCGCCGACCAGCCCGTCGCACAGTCCCAGGTGCCCGATGCCAACGCGCCGGCCTATGACGAGTCCTCGATCACCGTGCTCGAAGGCCTGGCCGCCGTGCGCAAGCGCCCCGCCATGTACGTCGGCGGCACCGACGCGCGCGGCCTGCACCACCTGGTGTGGGAAGTGGTGGACAACGCCATCGACGAGGCCCTGGCCGGCCACTGCACCGAGATCGGCGTGTTCATCAACCCCGACGAGACGATGTCGGTCGTTGACAACGGCCGCGGCATTCCGGTCGGCCCGTACAAGCACGAGGACCCGAAACTGAACGGCCGCCCGACGGTCGAGATCGTGCTGTCCATCCTGCACGCCGGCGGCAAGTTCGACTCCAATTCCTACAAGGTGTCCGGCGGCCTGCACGGCGTGGGCGTTTCGTGCGTCAACGCGCTGGCCGAGCGGCTGGAAGTCGAAGTGTCGCGCGATGGCAAGGTCCACCTGATCGCCTTCGAGCGCGGCGAAGTGGTGGAGAAGCTGCGCGTGATCGGCGAGCGCCAGTCCACCGGCACCAAGGTGTCGTGGAAGCCCGACCGCGAAATCTTCGGCGACATCCTGCATTCCTACGACACCATCTCGACCCGCCTGCGCGAGCGCGCCTACCTGAACCCGGGCCTCAGGATTTCCGTCACCGACCTGCGCGAGGGCGGCCGGTCGGAAACCTTCCAGTTCAAGGACGGCCTGGCGGAGATGATCCGCCACCAGAACGAGGGCAAGACCGCCTTCAACGACGTGATCGTGGTGGCGGCCGTCGGCGCCGAAGGCCGCATCACCTGCGACGTGGCGATGCAGTACGTGAACACCTACAACGAGGTGATCACCTGCTTTGCCAACAACATCAACACCCCCGACGGTGGCACCCACCTGACCGGCTTCAAGACCGCGCTCACCCGCACCCTGTCGGCTTACGCCAAAGACAACAACATCATCAAGGGCGGCGACAAAAGCGTCACCCTGTCCGGCGAAGACTGGCGCGAAGGCCTGGTCGCGGTGGTGTCCATCAAGATCCCGCAGCCGCAGTTCGAAGGCCAGACCAAGGGCAAACTGCTCAACCCCGAAGTGGAGACCGTGGTGGCGCAGTCGGTGTCGGAGGCGCTGACCCGCTGGTGCGAAACCCACCCGGCCGAGGCCAAGCGCATCTGCCAGAAGGCGGTGCTGGCCGCCGAGGCCCGCGAAGCCGCCCGCAAGGCCCGCGAGCTCACCCGCCGCAAGAGCGCGCTCGACGGCGGCGGCCTGCCCGGCAAGCTCTACGACTGCACCAGCAAGGATGTGGCCTCCTCCGAGCTGTACCTGGTCGAAGGCGACTCGGCAGGCGGCTCGGCCAAGGGCGGCCGCGACCATGTGACCCAGGCCATCCTGCCGCTCAAGGGCAAGGTGCTCAATGTGGAGCGCGCCCGCCTCGACAAGATCCTGGGCTTCGAGGAAATCCGCGCCATCATCCAGGCCCTGGCCTGCGGCATCGGCGCCGGCGATTTCGACATCCAGAAACTGCGCTACGGCAAGGTCATCATCATGACCGACGCCGACGTCGACGGCTCGCACATCCGCACGCTGCTTCTGACCTTCTTCTTCCGCCAGATGTCCGAGCTGGTCAAGCAGGGCCGCATCTTCATCGCCCAGCCGCCGCTGTACCAGATCCTGCGCGGCAAGAAGAGCGAGTACGTGCTCAACGAAAAGAAGATGCGCGAAACCCTCGGCCGCCTGGGGGTGGAGGCGACCTCGGTGGTCGTCCGCAACAAGGACCGCTCCATCGCCCGCGAAATCCGCGGCGACGATCTGGCCCAGCTCCTGCGCGCCCTGGAGCGCATCGCCGACCTGACCGTCACCCTGCAGCGCCGCGGCGTGCGGCTCGACGAGTTGTTCGCCGCCCGCGCCAAAGATCCGCAAAGCGAAAACCGCCTGCCGCGCATCGCTTTGGCCGTGCAGCGCTTTGAAACCGACGAGGGCGCGGCCGCCAAGGACCCGCACAATCTGGTCGGCGACCACTGGTTCTGGTCGCCGGAGGACGAGGACGCCTTCCGCGCCAAGCACGGCCTGGCCGCCTGCATCGCGCCGGAAGTCGCCGCCGCCGGACCCAAGGCCATCGCCGCCGCCCAGGCCGAAAGCAAGAGCGCCTTCGCCTGCCTGCGCCGCGAACTGCACGAAGTCAAGGAGTTGGACAAGGCCTTCGCCGTGCTGCCGGGCCTGGGCCTGTCCATCGAGGACTACCTGCGCCCGGCCGAAAAAAGCGTGACCGGCACCGCCGCCCCGACCAAGTTCGAGGTGGTCGGCGAGAAGCGTAAGGCCAAGGCCGCCGAAAAGGCCGACAAGTCCGACGGCGAGGAAAATGAAAACCTGACCGGCGTCACCCCGGTGGTCAACCTGCGCGACATGCTCACCGCCATCCACGAGGAGAGCAAGCGCGGCATGGACATCAAACGTTTCAAGGGTCTTGGCGAAATGGATGCCGAGCAGTTGTGGGACACCACCATGAACCCCGACAACCGCGTGCTTTTGCGCGTGACCTGGGACCAGGCGAGCGAAGCCGACCTGCTGTTCTCCGTCCTCATGGGCGAGGAAGTGGAGCCGCGCCGCCGCTACATCGAAGAGCACGCTTTGGAAGTGAAAAACCTGGATGTTTAAGCGCAAGCCCCCCGCCTTCCTTTACCTGGTTCCGCTGCTGGCCGCCGCGGGAGCTCTCCTGTTTTTCAGCCAGGTGGTCGCCGCCCGCAAGGCGGAGATCAACGGCACCATCGCGCATTACCAGCGCTTCGTGGCACCCAGCGCCGGGCCCATGGAAGCGGGCACGCCGCGCGCCCCGGCCGTCTTGGAGCTGCCGGCCGGCCCGTGCACGGTGTTCTATGAATCCTTCGGCACCTTTGACGGCGAGACCTTCGACACGCCCACCCGCCAACTCTGGCCGGTCAAGACCCGCCCGGCGATGGAACTGAGCGTGACCCGCGACGACGGCGCGGACAAGGGCCAGAAGGTGGCCGTGCTGACCGCCGGGACGGATCCGGACGGCGAGGAACAAAAACGCATCGAGGCCAACCCCAAGGGCTCCATGCCCAAGAACCGCGGCCTGGTGGTCTACCGCCGCTCGGGCTGCGGCCGCGACGGCCACGGCATGTGGCTTCTGGACATTCCCGCCGCCGGTTTTTACAAGTTTGAAACGCGTTATGCCGAAGGCGTCCAGCTTGATCCGGACGCCATCACCGTCCCGCCGGAATTGACCAAGGCGCAAAGCAAGGCGCGGTTCAAGCAGGGCTACGAAGAGAAAGCCTACGAAGACAACCGCCGCCAGCAGGTCGAAGAGCGCGCCCTGGCGCAGGTGCGCGCGGAGCCGGTGCTGTTTGCGGTCGGGCCGGATCCCTTGGGCCAGACGCTGTTCAGCCCGACTTCGATTTACGGCGCGGCGGGCATCTGCGCCTTTGTGCTGACGGCCTGCCTGATC
>CANIYR010000124.1 GCA_947471825.1 Phycisphaeraceae bacterium
AAAAACGCCTGATGCCGGAAGGCTTGCTGCGCGCTGCGCAGGAGGATTTGACCAGGATGCTGACCACCCTGCACGAAGGCGGTTTTGTGGTGCTGGAACCGGCCCCGCCGGCCACTGGGAGGGAAGGCATCTTGCCTTCCCCTGAAGCCTCCGCCATTCAAGAAGCCGCCCTGCCGGCCTTCACCTTCGGCACCGGCATCGCGGTGCCGGCCAAGAAAGCGCCTGCACCCAAAGAAACGCCGGGCAAGGAAGGCAAGATGCCTTCCCTCCCAGTGGGTCCGCTTTACGAGCCGCTTTGCGCCACCCCCACCGCGAAGCTCAAAACCCTCAACGCCTTCCGTGCCACCCACCCGCTCTACGGCGCCTTTTTGCTTGAACACCTGGGGCTGGCCGACGACAAGGAACGCCTGCAAATCCTGGAGTCGCTCCTGGAATTCCCCAAGGGCCTCCTGCGTCACTGCCGCGTGCCGCAGCCGCTGTTTCTGCCGCCGGGCCCCTTGGCCAAAGAGGTGGTGGATCCGGCCATCCTGACCCGCGGCATCCTGTCGCACGAGGAGCTTTACCCCCGGCCGCCCCAAGACGGCGACCCGTGGGTGTCTCCCGAGCTGATGCGCTTCGCCCCGCCTTTGGCGGAAAAAATGGCTTTGCTTTTCCACGACAGCGTGGCCCATGCCACCGACCTGGTGGTGCAACCGGTGTGGGCGGCCGGTCCGCTCCTGTACCAATTCGGCGGCGACTTCCACAAATATGTGTCGGCCAAGGAGCTCGCCCGGCAGGAGGGCAACCTGTTCCGCCACTTCATGCGGCTGATTTTGCTGTGCGAGGAATTCGCCGAGGTCACCCCGGCCGGCGTGCTCAAAGAGGCCTGGCAGGCGCAGCTCAAAGGCTGGGCCGACCAATTGACCGAAACCTGCCGCGCCGTCGACCCCGAATGCACCGAGGAACTGCTGGCCGAAGCGCATGCGGTGGTGGTGGCTTAGTTTTTTTCTTCTCACGGAAACCGTGGGCATCCGGCCCGCTGTGGTCACCCTTGCGCGGCGAGCAAGGCCTTGAGCAGCCCATCCACACCAGGCTGCTCCGCTTCGCAATCGGGCGTGAAGCCCGCTTCCAGCAGCGCCTTGGTGGTTTCAGGACCGATGGAGGCCAATTTGCAGCGGCGCAGCAGCACCGACTCCGCACCCAGCAGGGACACCAGATTGCGGGCGGTGGAGGAACTGGTGAAGGTGACCCAATCCACCGCGCCGGAGCGCAAGGCGGCCAAGGTTTCCTCTGGCAAAGCGGCCACGCAGCGGGTTTCATACACCGTCACCCGGTTGACTTGCGCCCCGGCGGCGCGCAGGCGGTCTTCCAAGAGCGGCCGGCCGATGTCGGCCTGCGGCAGGAAGAATGTTTTTCCGGTGGCTTCTTCCTGCTCAATCAGAGTGTCCGCCAGCGCCTCGGCGGTGGCGCGCGTGGGCACCAGGTCGGCGCGCAAGCCAAGGTCAGCGCGGAGTGCGGACGCGGTGGATTCGCCCACGCAGGCGATCCGCACGCCGGCCAGTGCGCGGGCGTCCATCCCCAGGGCCTCCATGCGCGCACCCAGCGCACGCACGGCGTTGATGCTGGTCAGGAGCAGCCAGTCGTGGCCGCCAATCCGCCTCAGGCCGTCATCCAGCGATGCGAATGAATCCGGCGCCACCAACTCGATGGTGGGCGCTTCCAGCACGGCGGCGCCCATTTCGGCCAGTTGCACCGCCAGTTCGGAGGCCTGCTGGCGGGTGCGGGTCACCAGCACCCGTTGCCCGAACAAAGGACGGCTGGTGAAACCGTCCAAGCCCGGTTCATCGACCGCGCACACCTCGCCGACGGTGATGATGGCCGGCGAACCCAAGCCTGCCTCCTTCACCCGGGCCTCCAGGGTGGTCAGCGTGCCCTTCACGCTTTTCTGGTTGGGGCGCGTGCCCCACTGAACCAAGGCGGCCGGTGTTTCAGGCTTGAGTCCCTTGGCCATCAGCGCCGCCGCAATGGCGCCCAAACGGGCCGCCCCCATGTAGAACGACACGGTGCCGCCGACGGCGATCAGGCGGGCCAGGCCTTCGTAGTCCACCGCGGTGTTTTCCTTGGTCGGATCCTCATGGCCGGTCACCAGGGTGACGGTCGAGGCGATCTTGCGGTGGGTCACCGGAATGCCCGCCGCCGCCGGTGCGGCCAAACCCGACGTGATGCCCGGAATGATGACGCAGGCCACGCCGCGGGCGGCGCAGTAGGCGGCTTCTTCCGCCCCCCGTCCGAACAAATACGGGTCGCCGCCTTTCAAGCGCACGACATGCTTGCCGCCTTGGGCTTTTTCGACCAAAAGGGCGTTGATCTCATCCTGGGTCAGGGTGTGGTCCTTGGCGCGCTTGCCGCAGTCGACCTTTTCAGTGCCTTCCGGCACTTCGTTGAGCAATTCGGGGTTGGCCAGCGCATCAAACACCACCACTTCGGCGGTGCGCAGGGCATGCAGTCCGGCCACGGTGATGAGGCCCGGGTCGCCCGGTCCGGCACCGACCAAGGTGACCAAACCCGAAGGAATACGGGAATGTGCGGTTGTGGGGTTTTTTTTTGGCACGCGGGCATGATAGCGGGCCGGTCTTGGACCTTTTGCAAAAAAGGCTGGAGTTTTGGCCGGGTGCTGGATATAGTGTTGCAAGCTTTTTTATTCCCCGCATTTTGGACCACCAACGCCCTTCCCCATGGCTGATTCAAACCCCACCCCCGCTCCCCCCGCAGGTCCGACCGCGCGTACCTTGGCTCTGGGTGGCATCATTGCCATCTTGGTCGCCGTGGCCATTCACACCAGTGCCGCGCCGGCTGCCAACACCGCCACGAATGCAACTCAAACCGTGATTCAAACCGTGCTTTCCGCAGGTCTTGGTCTCGTCGGCGCGCTGTTTTGGGTGACCGGCGCCTTGCGCATGGCCGTGGCCGGCGCCGGGCAGGCCGGACCCGTTCTGCCCGAACTGGCGGCTCGCCTGGATGCCATCAATGCCAATGTGGCGCAGGCTGATTCGGTCAAGCGCGTGCATCATCGCCACAAGGATTTGGAATTGATCCGCACCACGCTGGCCCAGGACATTCTGGACAAGCAATACGAAGCCGCCCTGACCTTGGTCAGGGAATTGGCAGACACCTACGGCCACGTCGAAGAGGCCGAAGAATTCCGCGCCAAGGTGAACGAAGCCCGCGCCGCCGCTTACGAGGAAAAGGCCCAGGCCGCCCTTGAGCAGCTGGACACCCTGCTTGCGGCCGGCGATTTTGACAAGGGCGTGCCCCTTGCCAACCGCATCAGCCGCACTTTCCCTGATTCATCCAAGGTGGGCAACATTGGCGAACGCGTGAAACACGCGATGGAAGAGTTCAAGAAGAAGCTGGAAGCCGAATTCCGCCATGCCGCCGAACATGAGGATGTGGACCGCGCCATGGAACTCATCAAGCAGATCGACCGCCACTTCACCCGTCAGGAAGCCGAGGCCTTGGTGGAAATCGCACGAAGTGTCATCCACCGCAAGAAGGACAACCTGGTTGTGCGCTACAAACTGGCGTTGCACGACAAGGAATGGGGCACCGCGGTGGACATCGGCGAGCAGATCATCGGCGAATTCCCCAATGGCCAGGCAGCCAAGGATGTCCGGCGCCACATGGATGTGCTGCGCGAACGCGCAACCATCTCGGAGAAATATTCCACCACCGGATGATGCTGAAAACACGGGTTTGCGAAAAACGGCCTTGGCCGGTTTTTCACGGGGCGGCGGGCGGGTTCACCCGGACACCACCTGTGATAGCCGGCCGTCGTGGGGCTCCTGCGGCAGCGCACCGGCCATCTGCTCGGCAAATGCCAACCCGATGCTCCAGCAAGCCGGATGGGCGGCCAGAAACCGGTCGTAATAGCCGCCTCCCTGACCCAAACGCAAACCCGCCGGCGTAAAGGCGACACCGGGCACCAGCACCACATCGCCGGTTTGCGGCAGGTGAAGGGGGCAAGCCAACACATCGGGTTCCGGGATGTTTTGCGGGCCGGCAACCAGATCGGCCGCTTGGCGCACCAAGCGCATTTCCATCACGCCGCCGGCCGCATCCACAAGGCGCGGCAAAGCCACTGCGCGCCCGCGAAGCCAGCATGCTTCCAAAATCGGCCGGGTGTCCACCTCGCTGCCCACCGCAACGTAGGCCATCAAAACGGGTGCGCCGGCCACCTGCGGCAAAGCGAGGATGTTTTCTGCAATCGCACGTGAACGGGTTGCCCGCTCCAGTGCCGGAATGGACAGGCGAAGGCGGCGGAAAGTGTCTCGCAATCCGGATTTGGTGGACTTCATGGGCCTGCCTCCGGTGTCACTTGTCGTTTTTTTCAGATTTGGTGAACAAACCGATCAAAAGCAGCAGACCCACCCCGGTGAGCAATTCCACATCGGCCACATTGAACACCCACGGATAAGCTTCGGTGACCCCGCCTGGCCAATGCCAGCCGAAAGGCAGCTCCACGCCGGGCAGCATGTGCAGCATGTCGCGCACCCCGCCAAAGGCCACCCGGTCAAACAAATTGCCCAGTGCGCCGGCCAGAATCAGGGCCAAGCCCGCATGGGTGAAACGGGCCTTGGCCGGGCTGTGCCACAGGTACCAGCCGATGACCGCCAAAGCCACCAGCGACATGCCGATGAAAAAAAAGCGCTTGCCCTGGCCGATGCCGAACACCGCTCCTTGGTTGACCAGCAATTGCAGGTTG
>CANIYR010000125.1 GCA_947471825.1 Phycisphaeraceae bacterium
ATCACGCTGGCGGCTTGCGGCATTTTGCGCCCGTGGATGGCGGCGGTCCTGATGCCGGTGTCCTCCATCAGCGTCATCCTGATCGCCACCCTCGGCCGGCCAAAATTCAACCTTCCAAGCAAATAGGCATTCCCATGGGCGTCCTGTACATCCTCATTCCTTTGGCCTTGCTCCTGGGCGGCGGCGCCTTGGTGGCATTTTTGTCGGCGCTCAAGAAGGGGCAGTTTGAGGATCTGGAAACGCCGGCGTGGCGGGCAATCTTTGACGACAAGGCGGTAAGCAGGGAGAAGGCGGACGAGAGTGGAAAGCCATTTTAAAAAATGGGCGGAAGGTCCTTTGGGCTGCCTCTGGCCGGCGTTTGCAAATGAATGCGCCCAGCGCCTGCCTTTTTGGTGGAATCAGTCTGATGGGGTGTCGGCCGCACGCCGGATCAGGATGCCATCATTCCAATCAGATCTTCACCTTTTCCCACCGTCCGCCCCAGAAACGGAAGGTGGCAAACGCCCCGCGCAGGCCGAGTTCCAGCATCATGGCGGTCCAGACGCCGAGCAGGCCGAACGAGAAGGTGATCCCCAGCAACCAAGCCAAAGGCAGTCGGAACAAAATCAGCGTCAGGGCGTTGAAGATGGCCAGGGGGCGGGTGTCACCGGCCCCGCGCAGCGCCCCGCCCAGGGTCAGTTGCAGCGCGAACAACGGCTGGGCCACGGCCGCCACCACGATGCAGGCCGGGCACAGCAGCAGGTGGGCCGGTTCGGCGGAAAACAGGCGCGTGAACGGTTCTGAAAACAGGCTGATCGGCAGGGCGAGCAGGGTCATGATGCCGACGGTCAGTGCGGCGCAAAGCCAGCCCAGGCGGCGGGCTTCCTCCGGGTCGCGCCGGCCCAGGGACTGGCCGACCAGGGTGGTGGCGGCGGCTGCGATGCCAAGCCCCGGCAGAAAACACAGGGATTCCACCCGCAGCACGATGATGTGGGCGCCCAAGGCGCCGGCTTCGGGCACTTTGGCCACGATGCGAATCAGCACATAGTTGGCGGCCATCATGCCGGCGAATTCCAGCACCACCGGCAGGCCCACGCGCAGGATGCGGAACAAAGTGACCCGGTGAGGGCGCAGCCGGTGCCAGATGAGCCGCAGCGGCGTCCATCCGGAATACAGCACCGCCACCGAAACCATGCCGCCCAAGGTGTAGGCGATGGCGGTCCCCGAGGCAATGCCGGTCACGCCGAAACCCAGCCCGATGTGGCGCCCGGAAGGCAGGACGATGCCGGCCAGCAACACCGAGCAGGCGGCATTGACCGCGTTGAGCCCCAGCATGATGAACAGCGGCGTGCGCGTGTCGCCTGCCCCGCGCATGGCCGCGCAGGCGACCGCCAAGAGGCCGGAAAACGGCATGCTGAAGGCCAGCACACGCAGGTAGCCGGCGGCCAGCACGGACGCCTCCGGCGACAAGCCAAACGCCGGGCCCATGCCGTAGGAAAGCGCCATGCCGGCCACGCCGGAGATCGCCCCGGCCAAGGCCCCCAAAAGCAACCCTTGGCCCAAGGCGAATCGCACCGCACCCCGATGCCTGGCGCCGGTGCCCCGCGCGATCAGGGCGGTGACGCCAACGCCAATGGCCGACTGCATCAGCCCCATGAACCAGTCCAGATAGGTCGTGACACCCACCGCGTCGGCGGCAGCCAAAGCATTCGGCTGGTGGCCGGCGATGAAGGTGTCGGTGGCTTCCACCGTCCAACGCAACGCATTTTCCAGGACCGGCCACAAAGCCAGGGCAAACACCGTGCGGAAGCGCTGGGCGTGGGTGATGAGGGGGGGCATGGGCAAGGCGGTGAAGCAGGTTGGGCGGGGGATGGTAGTGGAGCCTCCGCGCCGCAGGCTTCGTGAGCGCCGTTCAAAACAGGGACAGACCTTATTTTTGACGGTTTTTAGGTTTTTGTTCTGTTTGGCCGCCAATGCGGGCGCAGTTGTGCCCCCACCGCCTTCCCCTAAAATCCCGGGCCCGTTTCCCTTTTTTATCCCATTTCTTTTGTCACACACAAGGAACCCCATGGCTTTCGACCCCAAGAGCGCAAAATCGTCACTCGTCACCCCGGCCGGCACCAAGACGATTTACAAGTTGGAAGCACTCAAGTCCGTGGCCGGCGAACGCCTGGCGCAGATGCCGTATTCGATCCGCGTGCTGGCCGAAGCCCTGCTCCGCAACTTCGACAACTACATCTACACCCCCGAGCACCTGGAAGCCATCGCCCGCTACGACGCCAAGCAGGTCGGCGAAGTGGAAATCCCCTTCATGCCCGGCCGCGTGGTGCTGCAGGACTTCACCGGCGTGCCGTGTGTGGTGGACTTGGCCGCCATGCGCGCCGCCGCCGTGCGCCTGGGCGCCGACCCCAAGAAGGTGAACCCCCTGGTGCCCTGCGACCTGGTCATCGACCACTCGCTGGTGGTGGAGGATTACGCCAAGGCCACCTCGCTCACGATCAACGGCCAGATTGAGTTCCAGCGCAACGAGGAGCGTTACAAGTTCCTCAAGTGGGGCCAGTCCTCGTTCAACAATTTCCGCGTGGTGCCGCCGGCCACCGGCATCGTCCACCAGGTCAACCTGGAGTACCTGGCCAAGGTCGTGTGGGAAACCGCCGGCGTGCTCTACCCCGACACCTGCGTCGGCACCGACTCGCACACCACCATGATCAACGGCCTGGGCGTGGTGGGTTGGGGCGTGGGCGGCATCGAGGCCGAAGCGGTGATGCTCGGCCAGCCCACCTTCATGCTCATCCCCGAAGTGGTCGGCATGAAACTGACCGGCAAGTTGAAGGAAGGCGTGACCGCCACCGACCTGGTCCTGCGCATCACCGAAATGCTGCGCAAGCACGGTGTGGTCAGCAAATTCGTCGAGTTCTTCGGCCCGGGCCTGGCCTCCATGCCGCTGGCCAACCGCGCCACCATCGCCAACATGGCGCCGGAATACGGCGCCACCATCGGCTTCTTCCCGATCGACGAGCAGACCCTGACTTACCTGCGTTTGTCCGGCCGCGACGAAGCACAGGTGAAGACCGTCGAAGCCTACGCCAAGGCCAACATGATGTGGCGCACCGAGGCTGACGAAGCCAGGATCGAATACGCCGCCGTTTTGGAATTGGATCTGGGCACCGTGGAAACCTCGCTGGCTGGCCCCAAGCGCCCGCAGGACCGCGTTTCGCTGGCCGACATGAAGAAGGTCTGGAATGCCGCCATTTCAAGCGAAAAGGGCTTCAACAAGGCAGACAAGGCCGATCAGTCGGTGGAGGTCACGCTCGACGGCCAAACCTTCCAATTGAAGCATGGCGCGGTCTGCATCGCCGCCATCACCAGCTGCACCAACACCAGCAACCCGGAAGTCATGCTGGCCGCCGGCCTGGTCGCCAAGAAGGCCGCCGCGCTGGGCCTGACCCGCAAGCCGTGGGTCAAGACTTCGCTCGCCCCCGGCTCCAAGGTGGTCACCGAGTATTACAACGCCGCCGGCGTGTCGGCTTCGCTCGATGCCATCGGCTTCAACACCGTCGGCTACGGCTGCACCACCTGCATCGGCAACTCGGGCCCGCTGCCCGCGCCGGTGTCGGAAGCCATCAACAAGAACGATCTGGTCTGCACTTCGGTCTTGTCGGGCAACCGCAACTTCGAAGGCCGCGTGTCCGGCGACCTCAAGGCCAACTACCTGGCCTCGCCGCCCCTGGTCGTCGTCTACGCGCTGGCCGGCACGGTCAACATCGACATCCAGAACGATGTGATCGCCACCACCCCGGCCGGCAAGCCGGTTTACCTGAAGGACATTTGGCCCAGCCATGAAGAAGTGCAGGCCCTGGTTGCCTCCTCGGTCAAGACCAGCCAGTTCACCCGCGAATACGCCGACGTGTTCAAGGGCAGCACCGAGTGGCAGGCGGTCAAGGCCCCGGTCGGCGAGTTGTACGCCTGGGACGACAAGAGCACCTATGTGCAGGAGCCGCCCTTCTTCACCACCCTGACGCCGGAAGTCAAGCCGATCACCGCCATCACCAACGCCCGCGTCCTGTGCAAGCTGGGCGACTCGATCACCACCGACCACATCAGCCCGGCCGGCAGCATCAAGAAGGGCACGCCGGCCGCCAAGTTCCTCGATGAAAACGGCGTGCGTTTCGCCGACTACAACCAGCTGGGCGCCCGCCGCGGCAACGACCGCGTGATGACCCGCGCCACCTTCGCCAACATCCGCGTCAAGAACGAAGTCGCCCCCGGCACCGAAGGCGGCTTCACCGTCGACTTCACCGGTTTGCCCGCCCAAGCCGACGCATGCGCCTTGCCGGCCGGTTGCCCGGCCACCGGCGTCTCCGGCGCCCCGGTGCGCTACATCTACGACGCGGTGCAGAACTACAAGAAGGCCGGCACCAAGCTGGTCGTCTTGGCCGGCGTGGATTACGGCATGGGTTCCAGCCGCGACTGGGCCGCCAAGGGCACCTTTCTCTTGAATGTCGGCGCCGTGATCGCCAAGAGCTACGAGCGCATCCACCGCGCCAACCTGGTCGGCATGGGCGTCTTGCCCCTGCAGTTCGAGGCTGGCCAGGACGCCAACACCCTGGGCCTCGATGGCAGCGAAACCTTCGCCATCGCCATCGACGACAAGGTGCAGCCGCGCCAGCAGATCAAGGCCACGGCCGTTCACCCCTCGGGCAAGAAGACCGAGTTCTCGACGCTCTGCCGCATCGACACCCCCGTGGAGGTGGAT
>CANIYR010000126.1 GCA_947471825.1 Phycisphaeraceae bacterium
GAGGAAGTCGCCGAAATGTTCGATTTTTGGGGCCGATACACCATGGACAAGGTGTTTGAAACCCGCGAAGGTTGGGAGGTGCAGAACCTGCTGACGGTCGGCGCTTTGATAACCCGTTCGGCCCTGTGGCGCAAGGAAAGCCGCGGCACGCATTCGCGCACGGATTTCCCCGAAGCGCGGGAGGAATGCCGCGTGCATGATTTGTGGCAGAAAAGCCGCGGCGTTGCGCTGGCCAGGCGGGTGCTGGCGGCGGATTAATCCCCCTTGAACGGATCCTGCGTTTTCCAGAGCGATCCGCCCTTTTCGGTTTTCTTCGCTTTCAATTTTTCCACCACAAGTGGCGGCAGCAGGCGGCTCAGGCGGTCGATGTCGCCGCCGCTGGCGATCTGCTTGATGAGGGTCGAAGAGGTGAAGCCCCAAGCCTCGCCGGACATCACGAACACCGTTTCCAAGTCGGCGATCGCACGGTTGGTCAGTGCGATTTGGAATTCGTAGTTGAGATCCGACACGTTGCGCAGGCCGCGCAAGATGGCCGTGGCGCCGATGGAGCGCGCGAAGTCAACCGTCAGGCCGCTGTAGGTGGCCACCGTGACATTGTTGCCGCATTGCTCGCGCACCATCGTCTCGATCATCTCCAGCCGTTCCTCGAGCGAAAACAACTGCGCTTTGGAGGGATTGTGGCCGATGGCCACGACCAGGCGGTCGAACAGGCCCTGCCCGCGGTGGATGACATCCAAGTGGCCGTTGGTGAGCGGGTCGAAGGTGCCGGGAAACAGGCCGATCTTGGGGGAGTTGGCGGGCATGGGGGGATTGTAGGGAGGGTGGGCTTCAGCCGGCCGTTTACGCGTCCGGTTCGGCGGAGATCCGCGTTTTTTCCGGAATCCATCCCGGTTCCTGCAGCCCAGGTCACGGGCTTGGCAGCCAAATCACTTCTCCGCTTTTTTCCGGCCGCCGCCCCAATACGCAGTCCCGCAGCACACTGGCCACGGCGACGGGCGACAGGCATTTGTCCGCCGGGATGAGATCCGTCCCGAACAATCCGCGCAGCATCGGTGTTTCCACGCAGCCCGGTGCCACGGCATAGGCCCGTATGCCGAAGGATTCGCCTTCTTTCGCCGTGGCCTGCGTGAACAGGTTGACCCCGGCTTTGGCCGCGGCGTAGACATTGAAGCCGGGGAAGGGGTCCACGGATGCCAGCGAGGAGACATTGACCACCACGCCCGAGCCCCTGGCCTTGAACAGCGGCCAGGCGGCGCGGGTGGTCCACATCACCGCTTCCAAGTTCACCGCCAGGCACTCACGGACCGTTTCATCCGAAAGTTCGGAGAGCATGGTCATCGGTGCGTGGCCGGCCACATTGGCCAAGGCGTCCAATCCGCCAAAATGGGCGGCGGCGGCATTCACCGCGTGCCCGGCGGCTTTCGAATCGGAAATATCGCAGGGGGTTTGCCAAGTGCAAACCCCCGGTGCGGCATGCCGGCAAAGGGCGGATGTTTCTTCGAGTTTGGATTGCGAGCGGCCGGTCAAGGCCAGGTTCCAGCCCTCCCGGGCCATGAGGACGGCCAGTTCGCGGCCGATGCCCGACGACGCTCCGCTGATGAGGATGCTTTTAGACATGGCAGGGCTCCTCTGCGCGCCAACTCGCACCTTCGCGCACCACGCGCCGGTACAGCGTGTCGCGCTCGACCGGCGTGTAGCCCGCCTCAAGAATGGTGCGGCGCAGCTGACCGACGGTCGTCTCCTGGTGGTTCTTGGCGCCGCCGACCTTGGTGATGTCGTACCAGACCACGGTGCCATCCATGTCGTCCACGCCGAAGTTGAGCGCCACTTGGGCCATCGGCAGCGTCTGCATGATCCAGAAACATTTCACATGGTCGAAGTTGTCCAGCATCAGGCGGCAGGTCGCCAGCATGCGCAGGTTGTCAAGGCCGGTGGGGGCAGGCAGGTGCTGCAACTCCGAGCCGTCGGGGAAAAAGGGCAGCGGGATGATGGTCTGGAAGCGGCCGGCGTAGCCCTTCGATATCGCCTCGTCCTGCGCTTCGCGCAGGCGCATCAGGTGCTTCACGCGGTCTTCCAGGGTTTCCACATGGCCGTAGAGCATGGTGGCGTTGCTCATGAGGCCCAGTTCATGGGCGGTGCGGTGGACTTCCAGCCATTCGGCAGCCCCGATCTTGCCGCGGAAGATTTCGTCGTGCACGCGGTCGTCGAACACCTCCGCCCCGCCGCCGGGCAGCGAGCCCAAGCCGGCTTCGATCAAATCCTCAAGCACGCCGCGCACCGTGCCGGCATGGGGCGACCCCTTGCGGTCGCGCTTGTGTTTGACCGCCAGATGGACCATTTCCACCGCCGTGAAGGCCTTGAGATGGAGGTCGGGGGTCGCCTGCCTGAGCGCGCGCAAAAGGTCGGTGTAATAGGAGAAGTTCGTGCGCGGGTGCAATCCGCCGACGATGTGCATTTCGGTCGCGCCGGATTGCACGGCCGTCCTGGCATCGGCCAGCACTTCTTCAATGGTCTTTTCGTAGGCACCGGCCTGGCCGGGCTTCCGGTGAAACTCGCAGAACTTGCACGACAGCACGCACAGGTTGGTGTAGTTGCAATGGCGGTTGATGTTGTAATAGGCCGCTTTGCCGTGGCGTTTCACACGCTCGGCTTGCGCCATTTCGCCCAGTGTCCAGAGGTCGCCGGTGCGCAGCATGGCCAAGCCGTCGGCCGCGTCCAGGCGGTCGCCCCGGCGCAGCTTTTCCTGAATCAATCGGAGTGCGGGATCCATCCGGGCATTGTAGTGCGCGGACTGCATTTACTTCGTGCCCATGTTTTTGACGGCCGCCGTCAGATAGGGCACGCCCGAAAGCAGGGTGATGGACAACGTCAGCCACACCAAGCCGGTCTTGACATGCACCATGAACGACGGAATTTCAGGGAGCCACGGGGCTTTGTCCATCCACCACACAATGGCCAGGATGGTCGGGATGGCGATGGATTGCGCGATCATTTTCGCCTTGCCCGACCAGTTGGCGCCGAACTTGACGCCTGAGCCTTCCATTTCATCGCGGATGCCTGTCACCAGCAATTCGCGGGCCAAGACCGCCACCACCATCCATGGGGCAACGCCGGTGGCCTCAGCCAAATGGCCGCTGGCCAAAAAAAGGAAGGCACCGATGATCAGCATTTTGTCGCAGAAAGGGTCCATGATGCGCCCGAAACGCGACTCAACCTGCCATTTGCGGGCCAGGTAGCCGTCCAGCGCATCGGTGGCCGCCGCCGCGATGAACAGCAGGATGGCCAAAGGCAGCAGCCATTTCGGGTCATTCGAGCCGAATCGGCAGCCTTCCAGCGCCACAAAACAGCCCGCGCCAAGCAGCAGGCGCAGGAGGGTGATTGCGTTCGGGATTTGGCTGCGTGACATGGGGGTGGAGATTGTAGAGGCAGCAGTGCGTCACCGGATGGCCGCGGTCAGGGAAGTTTTCGCACCGCCAAACAGCGGATTTGGGCGGTGGTGGCGAAGGTGAAAAGCCCCAGCGGGGCGGTTGGCTCGACTTCGGCCCGCACCGAGAAATGTGTTTCCGGCTTGCGCACGACGGTGAACAGCGTATCGCCGTCGATCCATGCCCGGATTTCTTTTGCGTCCACCCGGAGCTTGACGGTGTGCCACTCCTTGTCCTCGAAATGGCGGATGGTCTGGTGGGCGTTTTCGTTGGCGCTCAGGCCGTCCACCAAGGAAATGCCGCAGACACTGCCGCCCCAGCCTCCCAACACCAGCGAGGCGGATTCCTTGGGTCCGACCGGGAAAGTGAGCCCGAGGAAAATATCGTGGCCGTCAATCCGCTGGGCTTGCAGGGTGATTTCATAGTTTTCATGCGCAGGCCCAAGCAGGGCATCCAGATCGCCCTTGAAGGCGACGCCCGAGAGCCGTTCGCTGCTGGGGATGGACAGCAGGTCCGGCGCGATGGTGGGCTGGCCGTTGAAGCCGAAATCCAAGGGTTCCCAGCGGGCGTCGCCGGCCACCGGCATGAGGGAGACATATTGACTGCGCGCTTCCAGTTTCTCCGTAAAAAAAGGCCAGAAACTCATGCAACCACCCAGGGACAGACAGGTCAGGCACGCCACGGCGGGGAGGGGATTTTTCATGCCCACAGTCTAAGGGGTGCGGTCTGGATTTGTTCATGCCATGGGTGGCTCTGCGCGTTATCCTTGCGGCCCATGCACCTGCCACCCATGCCTTTTGAGTTGACAGCCGGCCATTTTGCCATCCTGGCGCTGGCGGCTTTTTTGGTGGGGGGTGCCAAGACCGGCTTGTCCGGCATCGGCATTCTGGCCGTGCCGTTGTTTGCCATGGTTTTCACCCCATTCCAATCAGCCGGGCTGCTGCTGCCGGTGCTGGTGGTGGCCGATGGGGTGGCGGTGGCCGCTTGGCGCAGGCATGGCGACCAAAAGATGCTCTGGCCTTTGGTGCCATGGGTGCTGGCCGGCGTGCTGGCGGCTTCCGGCGTGCTGTACCTGGCGGCGCAGCCGGGGTCGGCATTGGCCGGGATCAACACCCATCTGAGCCGCATCCTGGGCGTCCTGATCCTGGCGATGCTGGCGCTCTCCATGGTGAAAAAGGGCGTGGAGGATTGGATTCGCGATCATCCGCACGCCGCACCCGCCACCGGCCTTTTGGCCGGCGTGGCCACCTCCCTCAATGC
>CANIYR010000127.1 GCA_947471825.1 Phycisphaeraceae bacterium
GGGAGGCCCGGCTGAACATCACGGTGAAGTCCACTTCGGATCCGGCCAAGGTGAAGCCCGGCTTGTTTGATTTGGACGGCGTGCTGATCCCCTCGCACAAGCCGAAAAAAACCGTGGATTTGGACCGCGAAGTGCAGCCATAAGCCGCTCCGCGGTTGCTGTTCAGCGCGCCTTGCCACGCATCCACTCATCCACCCCCGGCAGAACCACCCGCAGCCGGGCCAAATCGAAGGATGGCGGCAGCGCCGGCTTGCCGTCCCGGTCGTAGGCAAAGTGCAGGGCTTTTTCCGCCACCAGCCCGGGCGGCATGGTGCCGCGGCTCCAGAAGTCGTAATCGCTGAACGACAGCATCACGGTGTGGTGCTTGACCCGGCCGCCCATGTAGATGCTGGCGGCCCACGACCAGTGGCCGCAGCCTTCCGCCTCGCCGGAGAGTTCGATGTCGCAGGGCATGGATTTCCCGGGAGCGAGGGTCTCCGACCCTCGGAAGGACGCGGAATGGGGGTGGATGGCGATATCCCAAGGCGGCGAGAGTCGGAGACTCTCGCTCCCGGGAAATCCGCTTCAATCTTCCACCAGAATCACCGTCAGCTTCTTCGGCCCGTGCGCGCCGAGCACCAGGATGCGCTCGATGTCGCCGGTGCGGCTGGGGCCGGTGATGAGGGAGGCAAACGACGGCAACTCGCCGGCCGCTTGCAGCATTTCCCAGGCCGCCGGCAGGTCGCTGATCAATTGCGCCCGGGTCGCCAGCACGATGTGGTGCGGGGGGATGACCGACAGCGCCCGGCCGCCGGCAGAATTCGGGGTCACGAACACACTGCCGGTCTGGGCGACCAGGGCCAGGCAACCGGTGATGCCGCCGGCGCAGGCGGCCAAGGCATCCTTGTCGTAGCCGGCGCTTGCCAGCACCACCGGCAGGCCGAGCGCGGCGCAGGCGGCGTCGACGAGGCCGGTCGCATGGGCGGCGACCGACTGCCAGCCCTCTTCCTTGGCGATGGCTGCAATGATGGCGTGGGCGGCGGCGGGGGAGTCCACCACCTCGAAGCGGGTCTTGAGTTTGGCCGAGCACTCGGCAAACACCGCTTTGCGGTCTTCATGCGAGGGGCCGACCAAGGGCAGCCATTGGCGCATGGCGGCCACGCGGTCGCCGGAGCGGATCATGTGCGCTTCCGCCGTGTCGCCGTGGCGCACATGCGGGTCGTTGGGGACGGCCAGGGCGGCGCGGACTTTGGCGAGGATTTGGGTGCGGGATCCGTTCATGGTCACTTGCCTGCTTTCTTTTGCTGTTCCCGCTTCTCAAACCACTCGTGAAACGATTCCTTCGGCATGTCCGGCAGCGTGCGCGTCTTGCGCCACAGGTAGCCGGGGTCCAGCTTGGTGCCTTGGATGGGTTTGGAGAGCCAATGCCCCAGCCGGGCCAGCGGCGTGCCCAGGTGGTAGAGCCACGGGCGGGTGAAGGCAAAGGCGAAGCCCTTCATCGCCACCTTTTCCATGAGCGGCGGATGCTCGCTGACCGAGTTGCGGCGGATGCGCAGCAAGTGGTGGTGCAGGTCGATCTTGACCGGGCAGGTTTCGGTGCAGGCCCCGCACAGGCTGGAGGCGTAGGCCAGGTGCTTGAATTCCTGCAGGCCCTTGTAATGCGGGGTGATGACCGCGCCGATGGGGCCCTGGTAGGTGGTACCGTAGGAGTGGCCGCCGATGTTCTTGAAGATCGGGCAGACATTCAGGCAGGCGCCGCAGCGGATGCAGCGCAGGGCGTCGCGCTGCTCGGGGTCGGCGAGCAGGGTGGTGCGGCCGTTGTCCAGCAGCACCACATGCATTTCTTCCGGGCCGTCGGTTTCGCCTGGCTTTTTGGGGCCGCCGTAGATGCTGTTGTAGCAGGTGATGCGCTGGCCGGCCCCGGCGGTGCCGAGCATGGGTTGCAAAAGCGAGAGGTCCGACAGGCGCGGCAGCATTTTTTCGATGCCCATGATCGCGATGTGCACCTTGGGCATGGCGCAGGTCAGGCGGGCGTTGCCCTCGTTTTCGGTGATGGCGATGTGGCCGGTTTCGGCGATGCCGAAGTTGCCGCCGCTGATGCCGACATCGGCGCGCAGGTACTTTTCGCGCAACTGCTGGCGGGCGAACATGGTCAGCGCTTCCGGGTCGTCACTCGGGCAGGCGGCGATTTTCTCGAAAATGGCCTTGATTTCCGCGCGCTTCAGGTGCATGCAGGGGAACACGAAGTGGTAGGGGGCCTCCTTGTTCTGCTGCACGATGTATTCGCCAAGGTCCGACTCCACCACATCAAAGCCTTCGGCCTCCAGGAGGGAATTCAGGTGAATTTCCTCGCTGGTCATGGTCTTGCTCTTGATGACATGCTTGGCGTTCTTCTCGCGCAGGATGCCCAGGATGTACTGGCGGGCTTCCTCTTCATCGCTGGCCCAGAACACCTTGGTGCCGTTTTTGATGAGGTTGGCTTCGAATTGTTCCAAGAGCTCCGGCAGGCGGTCGATGGCCTCCCACTTGATTTCGGCCGCGCCGCTTCTGGCGGCTTCCCAGTCCTGGTAGCCGTGCTGGGTGGCCGTGCGGGTGTTCATGTAGCCGCCCAGGGCCGTGCGCAGGAACTCGCGGCGGTCGCCGTCGGCGGCCACCTCGGCCGAGTCGTGCTTGAACTGCTGGAGCGGGATGATTTTGGTTTCGGACATAAGGTGGACGCGGCGGCTCGCCGCGTTTGTGTGGATTTCAGCGTGAATTGAGCACTTCGGCCAGATGCAGGCATTGGATCGGCATGCCCTGTTTTTCGGCGTAGCCATTGATCTGCATCAGGCAGGAGGGGTCGTTGGAAACGATCACCTCCGCCCCGCTGGCATAGGCGGATTTGCACTTCACCTCCGCCATGGCGGTCGAGATGGGCGCGTATTTGACGGCGAACGAGCCGCCGAAGCCGCAGCAGGTGGCGCATTCCTTCATTTCGGCCAGTTGCAGGCCCCTGACCTTTTCGAGCAGCCGGCGCGGGGCCGATTGGATGCCCAGCTCGCGCAGGCCGTGGCAACCGTCGTGGAAGGTGACTTTTTTGGCGAAGGTGGCCCCCAGATCGGTCACGCCCAGTTGTTCGACGATGAAAGTGGAAAACTCCCAGGTGCGCGCCCCCAGAGCCTTGGCCTCGGCTTCGCGCGCCGTGCCGGCGAACAGCTCGGGATAGAACACCTTGACCATGGCCGCGCAGGAGCCCGAGGGCACCACCACCGGGTCGCGCGAATCGCGGAAGGCGTTCAAAAAGGTGGCGGCCACCTCGCGGGCCTCGGGGTGGAAGCCGCCGTTGAAGGCCGGCTGGCCGCAGCAGGTCTGGTTGCGCGGGTAATCCACGCTGTGCCCCAGGCGTTCGAAGACCTCCACCACGCTGACGCCGACCTGCGGCATCAGTTGATCAATGAAGCAGGGGATGAAGAGTGAGACGCGAATGGGAGGGCTCCTGGGAGGGTCGCAAAGCTGCATTTGGCAGCCGACCGGTGATGCGGGGACCGGACAGAAGGTGTCATACTACTATAAAGCTTGGCTTGAAGAGTTTCTGACACATCAATGGGTTATGGTCGGCTGAAGCCGACCCTTCCTACAACTCGCCCTCTTCCGCCGCTTTCATCACTTCGCTCAGTTTCACCCGGCGCAACCCCTCCAGTTCGCTGTCGCCGGCGGTGGTGGCGGATGCCGTGCCGCTGCCCACCGCCACTTTGACCTTTTTGAGGGTTTCGCCCGGGTGGGCGGCGCGCAGGCGCTGCTCGAGGCCCGTGCGCAGATCCATGTCCAACTTGTATTTCACGGCGGCGGAGGGCACGGCCATTTCCAGCGTGCCGCGTTTGAAGGAAACCAATTGCGCCGCCGCCTTGGCGTAATCCGGGGCCAAGGCCAGCCAAGCTTCGGTGATGGCGCCCAACTCCAGGTGGGGTTTCTCGATTTCCTTCTCGAAATAAGCCTCGACGAAAGCCAGTCCGCCGTCTTTTTCCGGCGCGCCCAGGATGTGGTTGCGCTCCTGCCGAACGGTGTCGGTCAGGCGCAGCGTTTCGTCGGCGGATTTCGCCTTGCGGAACGCTTCGATCTGCTTGCGTTTTTTCTTATCGAGCATGGCCGGCCTCCAGCCAGGCACAGATCTGGCTGACGCCGTCCTCCACCGAGCGGGTGCCGATGTCCAAGACCTTGTCGGCGGCGGCCAGATAGGTCGGCTCGCGCACGGCCAGCACCTGCGCCACTTCGTCGGTCGGGTTGGCCGCGCCGGTCAAACTCGGCCGCTGGCCGGCGCTGGCTTCGTCGCCGGCGATGCGTGCCGCCAACACGTCCGCCGGCGCGCGCAGGTACACGCGCAAGGCGCCTTGCGCGGCCTTCACCGCCTCAAGCGCGCCGGCCTGCATCAGGGTGCCGCCGCCCAGGGCGATGACCTGGTTTGCGCCGGTTTGCGCCAGGAGTTCCTGCGTCACCGCCACTTCCATCGCGCGGAAGGCCGGCTCGCCGTGGGCGGCCCAGATTTCCGCCACCTCCGCCCCGCCGAAGCGCGCGCGCACCAGGGCGTCGGTGTCGTGGAAGTCGGCGCCCAGCCGTTTGGCCAGCCGCTTGCCAAGCGTGGTCTTGCCGGAGCCGCGGTAGCCGAAGAGGAGGATGGTCATGGGGTGGGGGAGGGAGGTCTTATTCCA
>CANIYR010000128.1 GCA_947471825.1 Phycisphaeraceae bacterium
CATGGGCATGAGCGGAGATTTTGAAGTGGCGATCGAAGAGGGCGCCAATGTGGTGCGGGTGGGGTCGGGGCTGTTCGGGGAGTGATCAGCGCCCGAACCGCTCGCCTTTGATCTCGCCATCGGACGGACAGCCCGGCCCGAAACACTTCACCTCCAACTTCCATCCGCCCGCATTGTTGAACCAAGCGGCGCGCAGCGGATGCCAGCCGGCACGCAGGGCCGCCAAGCCCTCCTTCTTCGTTTTTTCATGCGGCGCATCCTGATCGACCACCTGAGCGTCGCCGATCCAGAGTTGCGCACCATCGTCGGCGTCAAGGCTGAATTTGTAAAGGCCGTCCCTGGGCACTTGGATCCAGCCCTCGTAAACCAACGCCACCCCCGCATCCTGTTTGCGGACATTCAGGTTGAAGCCGTCGCACACGCCCGCATAAGCGGGCTCGGCATCCTTAAGCGCGGCCAAACCGGCCAGATTCATCTCGAAACACGCGTAATTGAGTCCTCGCTCCAGCGGCAGGGCGAACACCGAGGCGGGCTGCATTTTGCTTTCCGGCCACAAAACCACCTGGGCTGT
This sequence comes from Phycisphaeraceae bacterium, assembly GCA_947471825.1. Lineage (GTDB taxonomy): Bacteria > Planctomycetota > Phycisphaerae > Phycisphaerales > Phycisphaeraceae > CANIYR01. Next base: position 572 of record CANIYR010000128.1, read on the forward strand.
GGCCGGCGGCAGGCCGTATTCAGCGGACCCGCCCTCCGCACTGAAAGAAACGGCCTGGATCAGGCAGGTTCTGGCAACCTTGGGTGGATTGGACGGATCGTAAACCATTGAATTTTCTGCGGATGGATCGGATCCGCCGAGCGTGTAACGGATGATGGCGCCGGGGCGGCTCGCCTCCATCCGGACCGTGGTGGAATCAAGAAAATCGGCCGATTCGGGCAGCACCCGGACGATGGCGGGCCCGCAGAACGCCGACACACGGCGCAACGCCGGGCAGGCGGCGGCATTTTGGGCGATGTGCACGCGCAGGGCCTGCGCCGTCACGCCCCGGTCCAACCGGATGACCCTGCGCGCGCCGATGCCGGAACCCTGCGCCACGGATTGCCATTTGCCGTCCACCAGCGCATCCACCGTGAAATCACGCACCCGCGCACCCAAGGCCGGGACTTCCTCAATCACCACATGGGTCACCACCTTCGGGGCATCCAGATCGATGGCCAAAACCGACTCGCGGACCGCATCATCGGTCGCCCAAAAAGTTTGGCCGTCGCCGTCGGTCACACAGCCAGGCGCATGGGGCGGCGCATCCGGCACATTGGCGCGGGATGCGGCGTTGGAACTGATCTTCAGGCCGTTGACAACCACCCCGCTCCAGCGCGTATTGGAGGCTGAAACCGGCCGGCCGGAAAGCAGGTCGTGTCCGTACAGTTTTTTCAACGCATCCAAGGGCCGGGCCGGCATGGCCAGAACGCCAAAGGAGTCCTTCCACATGGCCGATTGGGCGGCGTCATCCATTGCCTCCAAGTCTGCCGGTTCGGCCAAGGGTTGGCCAAACGGCGCCAATTGCGACACCGGCTCGGGCCGGCCGGCAAACGGATGGCAGGACGCCAAAAAAAACAGGACTGGCATGGGTGATAGGCGGCGCATGGGAGGATTGTAAACCCCTTAAAGAACCACTGATCTTCCACCCGAGACACATTGGCGGCTCACATGAGCGAAACCGGATCCACATCCACCGCCAGTTCCACCGATGCCACCGTGCCGCCCAGGCGCAAACAGGCGAGCAGGCGCTGCAGAACCTGAGGGTCCCCTGCCAGCATCTGCATTTCAAACCGGAAATGGTCGGCCACCCGGGCCACCGAGCACGGCGCGGCCGGGGTCAGCAAAACAGGCCACTTGCGGGCCTCGACCAGGGCGAGGGCAGCGGCGGCCAGCTCTTCGGCGGTGGCGCGGGTTTTGGCCTCGTTTTCGCCGCGCACCACGATGCGCACCATGCGTTTGGCCGGCGGCAGGCCGGCCTCGAAGCGGGTTGCCAATTCGGCCCCGGCAAAGCCGGTGTAATCATGGCCCACCGCCGCCCGAATGGCCGCCGCATCCGGCTGAAAGGTCTGCACCACCACCCGTCCAGGCTCGGCACCGCGACCGGCCCGGCCGGCCACCTGCGCGATCAGCTGAAAGGTGCGCTCGCTGGCGCGGAAATCCGGCAACACCAGCGCGGTGTCGGCCGAAATGATGCCGACCAGGGTGACATTGGGAAAATCCAACCCCTTGGCCACCATCTGCGTGCCCAGCAAAATGTCGGCGCCGCCTTCGCGGAACAGGTCGAGGGCCGCCCGGTAATCCTCCGCCTTGTGCATGGTGTCGGCATCCATGCGCACGAGGCGCGCGGCGGGGAATTTCTGCGCGAATTCCTCCTCAACGCGCTGCGTGCCGAGGCCAAAGGTGGTGGTGCGCTTGCCGCACATCGGGCAACACTTGGGCAGCAATTGCTCGGTGGCGCAGTGGTGGCACTTGACCAGCCCGCCCAAAGGCAGCCGGGCATCGCGGTGATAGACCATGCCCACATCGCAGTGGTCGCAGCGCATCTGCCAGCCGCAATGGTGGGCGTCCGGGCAGGCCACCCAATTGGCGAAACCGCGCCGGTTGAGCAAAATGACCGCCTGCTGCTTCTTGGCCAGCACACGGGTGAGTTCATGCTCGAGTGCGCACGACATCAGGTGGATGCCCTTGCGGTTCTTGCGCTCCTGCCCCATGTCCACCACCGCCACGGCGGGCAACTGCGCCCCCGGCACACGGTCGGGCAGGTGCAGGTAATGCCAGTTTTTGCGGGGCGGGGCGGCGTCGCCATGGCCCTTGGCATTCAAATAACTTTCCAAAGACGGCGTCGCGCTGCCGAGCACCACCTGGCACTTGGCGCTCACCGCCCGGCACACCGCCACATCGCGGGCGTGGTAGCGCGGCGCTTGGTCCTGCTTGTAGGAAGGCTCGTGCTCCTCGTCCACGATGACCAGCCGCAGGTTCGCCAGCGGCGCGAAAATGGCCGAGCGCGCCCCGACCACGATGCGCGCCTCGCCACTTTCGATGCGCCGCCACTGCGCATGGCGCTGCGCGGCCGACAAGCCCGAATGCAGCACCGCCACCAGCGCGGCATCAAAGCGCGCGTAAAAGCGGCCGACCGTCTGCGGGGTCAGGGCGATTTCGGGCACCAGCACGATGACGCCGGGCGCATTGTCTTCCTTTTTGAACAACGCCTCGATCAACCGCAAATACACCTCGGTCTTGCCGCTGCCGGTCACCCCGTGCAGCAGGCAGGCGCCGTAACCTTCGCCGATGCCCTTTTCGAGCCGCGACAGGGCCTGGGCTTGGCCGGCGGACAAGGCAATGTTCTTCGGGGCTTCACCGACGCGGGCGGCCTGCACATCCAGGCGGCTTTTGACCTGGGTGACTTTTTGCTCTTCAAGCAGACCCAGGTCGAGCAGTTTGGTGACCGGTCCGGTGGTTTTGGCGCCGGCTTTTTCGCACAGGTCGCCGGGGGTGAGCCATGTTTCTTTTTCCACCTCCGCCGCCGCCAAAATCTTCTTCTGCAGCGGCGTCAGCTTGACCGGCGCCGCTTTTTCTGAACGGCGCACCTGGCGTTCCTCGCGGCGCCCGGTGTCATTCTTCACCGCCGCCGGCAGCATGGCGGCAAACACCATCCCTAATGGCGATGCGTAATAACGGGCCATCCACTGCGCCAAGAGCACCAGGTCCGCCGGAAGGATGGGCGACTGGCGGTCCCACTCCAGGAGCGGCTTGACCCGGCGGGCGTCCATGGCGCAGGTGTCGCTGCGCGAGAGCACCCAGCCATGAACCTTCTGCTTGCCCAAGGGGGCTAGCACCCGCGCGCCGACCGGCAACGCCGCCATGGCCTTGGGCACGGCATAAGTGAAGCCGTCGGCCGCATCCACCCCGCGCTCGAGAGACACTTGGGCGTAGCCCGCATGGCTTCCCGCGGCCGGGGCGGCCAACGGAACGGCATCGGGGTTCATTTGGAAAAGAAAGGCCATGGGATTACCTGAAAAAGGACTCCCAAGCGACGGGCGCCATCGCCCCATCCGCCGCCTTCGTATCCCCTGACGGCACGGATGCCAACACCTTCACGCCGGTCATTTTTTCGATCCATTGGCGGTTGAGATCGGCTGCCGCCCAATCCTCGGCACCGTTCATCACGATGCCGGCGATTTTCGCCCCGCCGGCGCGCAGCAATTCCACCGTCATCGCCGTGTGGTTGAGCGTGCCCAACCCCGCGCGCGCCACCACCAAGACCGGCAGGCCGAGGTCGGCGATCAATTCTCGGATGGTGTAGGCCGGGCCGTCCAGCGGGGCGAGCAAGCCGCCAACGCCTTCGACCAGCACCGGCTGCCCGGCGGCATTGAGGGCATGGATGCGGGATGCCACCAAATGCCAATCCACCGGCAGCCCGGCGTTTCTGGCGACCACCGCAGGCGCCAGAGGCGGATCGAAGCGCAGCGGCGCAATCTCGGCGTCGGTCAGGGCGCAGCCGGCGGCGGCGCGCAGTTGCTCGATGTCGCCGAAGGTGCCGTCGGCCTCCCGCCCGCTGACCAGGGGTTTAAGCGGCGCCGCCGCCACGCCGCGCGTCCGCAGCAGGCGGAGTATGGCGCAGGACACCGTGGTTTTGCCGACACCGGTGTCGGTGCCGGTCACAAACAAACCGGGTATGGAAAAAGGGGGCAGCACGCAACGGATGGTACC
>CANIYR010000129.1 GCA_947471825.1 Phycisphaeraceae bacterium
AAGGAGCTGGCCGCCATTTGGTCACTGGAGCGCAAGTCCACCCAGTAAGTGCGTCCATCGCCACGCGCTTTGATGACAATGGCCGACGTGTCCGCCAGCCCGAGCCGGCTTGGCTTCATTCGGATGGACGCAAAGCCGCCATTGTTTGCAAGGGAGAGGCTGCCGCTGAAAACAAGGGTGTCTTGCCCTGAAAGTTTAAAGCCACCCTTGGACACTCCCCCCATGACGCCGTCATTGACGGAGGACCAGATTTTCAAGGAATCATCACCCTTGAATGTGGCAACGGTTTTTTCCGCAGCGAAAGCGGGGTTTTGGCAAAAGAGCAGGATTGATGCAAAGAGAACGGCCCAGACGCGGCCTTGTCGGTTGGCATGGATGGTTTTCATGGGATCATTGTATTTCATTTGACCGGGCAGGACGCCAGCAAGGGGCGTCCTTGTCCGCCAACAAAAAACCCGCCTCGCGGCGGGTTTTTCGTTTTGGATGTCGGTTGATTTAGCGCTTCGAGAACTGGAAGCGGCGGCGGGCGCCGGCTTGGCCGTACTTCTTGCGCTCGACCTTGCGGTCGTCGCGGGTCATGAAGCCGCCGGCGCGCAGGGCCGTTTCGAGCTCGGGCAGGTAGCCCTTCAGGGCGCGGGCGAGGCCCAGGGTGATCGCTTCGGCCTGGCCGGTGATGCCGCCGCCGCTGACGTTCACGAACACGTCGACCTTGCCGGTCATTTCGGTGGCCTTGAGCGGGGAAACGCAGGAGGCCTGGTTGCCGACTTCGGTGAAGTACACGGTGTGCTCCTTGCCCTTGACCAGGAACTTGCCGGTGCCGGGGCGGATGCGCACGCGGGCGACCGAGGTCTTGCGGCGGCCGGTGCCCCAGATGTAGCCGGCGGCGTCAGGCTTGACGGCTTCGGCCAGGGGGCGGACGGCCTTGGCGGGGGCGGCGGATGCTTCGAGAGATGGGATTTGGATGTCGCTCATGGCGTTTTTTAAGGTTGAAGGTGGCTGGAGCGGCGATTAGGCGGCAACGGTGATGGTCTTGACGCCTTGGGCCGCGTGCGGGTGGCTCGGGCCGGCGAAGATCTTGAGTTTGGTCAACTGGTGCACGGCGATCTTGTTCTTGGGCATCATGCGCTTGACGGCGGCTTCGATCACGCGGTCGGGGTGGGTTGCCAAAACGTTGCGCAGGGTGGTGGTCTTGAGGCCGCCCGGGTGCTTCGAGTAGGAAGCATGGCTCTTCTGGTCGAGCTTCTTGCCGGTCAGCTTCACCTTTTCGCAGTTGGTGATGACGACGAAATCGCCGACATCGTGGTGCGGGGTGTAGGTGGCTTTGTTCTTGCCCATGAGGATGGTGGCGATTTCAACGGCCAAGCGGCCGAGGACCTTGTCGGTCGCGTCGATGTGGACCCACGCGCGGGTGACTTCGTGGTTCTTGGCAAGGGTGGTCTGGCGGTTCATGGCGATTCGTCAATGAGGATGGAATGCCCCGACACTCTGGAAGGGGCCCAGTAGGATAACAATTCCAAAGGAAGTGTCAAACGGGGGGGGCTCAATAAGCCCTTTGCAACACGGCCCCGGGGTAGTAGGCGCCCAGGATCGCTTCGGCTTTCTGGCCTTTTTGCGCCATTCCTTCGGCTCCCCATTGTTCCAGGCCCACCCCGTGGCCGTGCCCATGGCCGTTTTCAAACAGCAACTGGGTGCCGGACACGCGCACCGAACAGAAGGATGACAGCAGGCGTTTTTCGGCGGGAATAGCCGGTGTTCCGCCGTTCAGGGCCAGACGGAAATCCTCGCAGGAGAGCGCAAAGACGCGCCCCTGGTCATCGGTCAACTCAAACATGGCAGGCCGGTTGGAGCGCGAAAGGCCGGATACGCGGGCGGCTTGCAGGCTGCGCAGGCCGGCCACCGGGTGTTTTTCGGCGGCGCCCCAGGCGGCCAGCCGGCGGAGGGTGTCGTTTTTGTCGCGCGCCAGGGTGGGCCAGTTGAAGCGCGGGCAGATGGCGGCGGCGGTGCCGGTCGGGTGCCCGCGCAGGGGCGGCAGGTCGGCCACCCGGTTGGGAAAGGCAAAAACGGCATCCTGGGCGGCCCCGCCGGCGCAGGCGCTGTAAAAAGCCGGCAGCACGCGGTTGTCGTAGGTCAGGACCACGCCGCGGGTGGCCGCCACCGCCTGGTTGGCCTTGGCGTTGCCGGTGACCCCGACATAGGCCTGGCTGGCTTCGCCGGCCTCCAAATCGAACGCCCGGCCTTCGGCCCGGCGCTTGGTCATTTCCCAGATGGCATAGGAGCGGGCGGTGATGGCCTGCGCGCGGTAGGCTTCGGGCTGCCAGGAGGTGTAAAGCTCCTTGGCCAGGACGCCCGGCAAATAGGCTTCCAGCGGCAAATCATTGATGAGATCCATGCCGGAGGGGCCGCGGGCGGCCAATTCCACCGTGCCTTGGTAGGTTTGCGTGCCCACGCTCATGGCGCCTTGCGGCGCACGGGCGACCAGCAAGGGCGCGGCCCAGGTCCAGCGGGCGCCCTTGGCGTCGGTCAGGATGAACCCTGCGCCTTGGCGGGTGACTTGGAGCGGTCCGGTGAAGGTGTGCGGCTGCGCCTTCGCATCCGTGGAAATCAGCGTGGGACCGCGCCCGATGCGGATGCCGGTCAGGTTGGCCTGGATGCGGATGCGCAGTTGCGGTTCCTTTCGGATGCCGGCCAGGGGCGGCCCGCGCAGCACATCCGGCGAACCCGGGCCCGGGTTCGCCGGATGCGGGCCGGTGGCGGCGGGGGCTTCGATGGCCGTCGCGGTGCCGTCCGGCTTGGCCGGGAGGGGCCGGCAGGCGGCCAAGGCAAGGGTCGCCAAGAGGGTGACGGTGTGCGGAAGGGGGCGGCGGGGCATGGGGGAGTTATCGGCCGTTTGCCCCGCGCAGGCGAACATCGGCGCGGCCGCCCCGCTTTGCCGGCGCCGTTTACCGGGGCTGGCGGCTGTACAGGTTCTGGCCGATGCGCCCGTTGCCAAAGCCCTGCGGCGAGAAGGCGATGCCGATGGAATAGGAACCGTTGAGTTCGTCGTAGGTGCCGAAGGTCTGCAGGAAGCCGCCGGGCACCCGGCGGTCCAGGCTGGCCGTCAGGTAGCCGGCGGTGTTGGGCCCCATGTCGAAGGACTGCGAGATGTTGAGGTGGTGCTTGGGGGTGAGTTGGTAGCTTGCGCCGTAGGACACCAGCTGTTCGCTGAAGAGCCGTGTTTCGCGGTAATGGAGCTGGGTGGTCAGGCGGTCGGAATGCGTGAAGGACAGCCCCAGGCCCCATTGCTCCATGCGGGAGGAATCGAAGGCGTAGGTGGACTCGCCGCTGGCGGCCAGGGCGTCGGTGGTCTGCCAGAGCAATTCGGAGTGCGCGTGGCCGCCGCCCAAGGCATACTCCGGACGCCAGGACACATAGCGCGGCACCGCGCGGGCCGGATCGTCCACCCCGCGGCGGATCACCACATCCTGGTTGAAGCGCAGCCAATCCACCACGCGCCGGTTGTTGCCCTCGCCGCGGCGGGTCTGCCAGGTGTTGAGCAGGCCCAGCCGCATGGCGCCGCCCTCGCCCAAACCTTCGACGTCGGGGTCGTACATCGGCAGGGTGCCGCTTGCCATGCTTGATGCGTAATAGCCCAGGTCGCATTCCGGCCGCAGGATGTGGCGCAGGCCGTTGATGTCAAGCCATTCGCTGGTGACGGGGACGGAGGAACCGGCCAATTCGGTGGCCAGGCGCACCCCGCCGCCGGCGTACAGGCGCCGCGATTCCTGCGCGCCGGCGGGCGTTTCCACATTGCCGCCCCAGGCGGTGCAGCGCACCAGGGCGAAGGGCGTCACGTCGAGCGGGCCCGATTGCAGGGGGAAGGCGGCCTCCTGCCGCGAGTCGAACCGGTTGACCCAGTCGGTCGGGATGCCGCGGGCATTCGCGGTCGAACGGAACGGCACGGTGTTGGCCTGGCCGAAATCGGCGAGCGAATCGGCGGCGGTGATGCCGCGGGCATTGGGCGCATCGCGGCCCACGGCGGCCCGCACGCGGCCGATGCGGTTTTCGGAGAACCAGTTGCCGCGGCCGTCCTGGATCTCCGTGCCCAGGCGGCGGAATTCGGCCTCGGCGCGCTCGGTCTGGTAACCCCGGGATTCCAGCTGGGCGAAGGATGGCGTGAAGTCGTCCATCTGCATGGAGACGCCGAAAAGGACGGCCCAATCCTCATGCTGGTGCTTGAGCGCGGCGCCGGTTTCCGGCGGGCGCTCGCCGTAATCGGGAAAGAACGTCTCCTGCATGGTCGGGTCGGAGGCGCGCGCGGCCTGCACCGTCAGTTCCGTCTCGGCGCTCAGCAGGTGGCGGTGCTCGAAACGCAGGAAGTCGCGCCGGTCGCCGTTGTGCAGGGTGTTGTCGCGGCCGGCGATGCGGTCAATGCCGTCGTCCTGCGGCAGGCCGTAGGCTTTGAGGCGCCCGAACGAACTGTCGCGGATGTACTTGTAGTCGGCGCCCAGGGCCCCGCCATGGATCCCGCGCCAATCGAGGTTGGCGGACAGCTGCTCGCCGGGCGGGGCCTGTTTGTCGAGCACGCCGAACACATCCC
>CANIYR010000130.1 GCA_947471825.1 Phycisphaeraceae bacterium
GACGCCATTGACAGGCAGCGCGACGAACTCAAGAAAAAATAAGCGGCCTTTCCCCCTGTTGCGGTTTCTTTCTTCCGACCTTCTCTAATGCCGCGCAAGCGGCCCACGCCATGAGCCCCACTTCTTCTTCGACCAAGACCACCGACATCTACGGCAAGCCCGTTGAGATCAAGCCCGGCGGCACCTACCTGTCAAATGGCCGCGGCATTTTTTCGTGGCTTTTCACGCTCGACCACAAGCGCATCGCCCTGATGTACATGATTGCGGTGCTCGCGGCCTTTCTCTTGGGCGGCATTTTCGCCCTGATTTTGCGCACCGAGTTGATTTCGCCGGAACCCACCCTCACCTTCGGCGAGAAGGTCGGCCAGGACGGCATGTCCGGCCCCGGCGCCGATGCCGCGTGGAGTTTCTACAACCAATCCTTCACCCTGCACGGCGCGGTGATGGTGTTCGCCTTCATCATTCCGGCGGTGCCGGGGGTGATCGGCAACTTCGCGCTGCCGCTCATGCTGGGCGCCAAGGATGTGGCTTTCCCCAGGCTCAACCTGCTGTCCTTCTATTGCTGGATCGGCGGGGCATTGCTGTTCGCCTCCGTGCTGGTTTGCCCGGCCATCACCACCGTGATCGGCCACCTGACCCATCAGGGGGCGGCCTACAAGTGGATGATGGACTTCTTCCCGCAGGGGCTTGACACCGGCTGGACTTTCTACACGCCGTATTCGACCAACACGGCCAACCAATCCAGCGTGATGTTCGCCACGATGGGCGCGTTCTCCTTCGGCTTCTCGTCCATCCTGACCGGGCTCAATTTCATCGCCACCATCCACATGCTCAGGCCCAAGGGCATGGGCTGGTTCTCGATGCCGCTCCTGCTCTGGGGCTTGTATGCCACCAGCGTGATCCAGATTCTGGCCACCCCGGTCCTGGCCATCACCCTGCTGCTGCTGTTCGCCGAGCGCGCCTTTGGCATCGGCGTGTTCGACCCGGCCTTGGGCGGCGATCCGGTGTTGTTCCAGCACTTTTTCTGGTTCTACTCGCACCCGGCCGTGTACATCATGATCCTGCCCTCGATGGGTGTCATTTCCGAGCTCATCTCCACCTTCAGCCGCAAACACGTGTTCGGCTACCGTTTCATCGCCTATTCGTCGGTGGCCATCGCCATCTTCGGCTTCATCGTGTGGGGCCACCACATGTTCACTTCCGGCCAGAGCCAGATGCTCAACGTCATCTTCTCGCTGCTCACCATGACGGTGGCCGTGCCCTCGGCCATCAAGGTGTTCAACTGGCTGACCACCATGTACCGCGGGTCCATACGCCTGGACATCCCCATGCTGTACGCGATGGGGTTCATCTGGATGTTTGCCGTCGGCGGCCTGACCGGCCTGCCCCTGGCCACGCTGTCCACCGACATGCACTTCCACGACACTTACTTCGTGATCGCGCACTTCCATTACGTGATGGTCGGCTCGATGCTGTTCGCCTTCATCGGCGGCATCTATTACTGGTTCCCCAAGATATTCGGCCGCATGTGCGACCAGCGGTTCGCGCGCGTGGGTTTGGCGGTCATGTTCGTGGGCTTCAACGCCACCTTCTTCGTCCAGTTCATCATGGGCAACCAGGGCATGGACCGCCGCTACGCGTATTACCACGGCGAGTTCGGCAATTGGAGCCATTACTACGACATCAAGAACGCCGCCGGCGAGGTCATCCAGCACAGCATCAACTACTGGCCCTACCACTTCATTTCCACGCTGGGTGCGTACACCCTGGGCATCGGGCTGTTCCTGATCCTGTTCAACTGGCTGCACGGCATCTGGTTCGGCAAGGTCGCGCCGGCCAATCCGTGGGGCAGCAATTCGCTGGAGTGGCACACCAACAGCCCGCCGCCGACCGAAAACTTCACCCATGAGGTGGCGGGCGTCGATCCGTACGACTACGACGCCTGGCACTACGAGCCGGCGGTTGACGGTTATGTGGTCAAGAACGAGGCCGACACCGCCGTCCACCACTACGACGCCAACTGAGGCAGATCCAGGCGCTTTTCCGCCAGCGACAGAACCCGTTTCAGCCCCTTTCACCTTTTGAGTCCCCTCCATGTCCCACGGACACGACGACCACAAGCACGCCCACCCGCCTTACCTGGCGCACCACTTCGACACGCCTGCCCAGCAGTTTGAGAACGGCAAGTTGGGGATGTGGATCTTCCTCGGCACCGAAATCCTGATGTTCGGCGGCCTTTTCGCCCTGTACACCCTGTACCGCGAGAACCACCCCGAGGTTTACCTGTACGCCCACAAGATGCTCAACTGGAAGCTCGGCGCCATCAACACCGCCATCCTGCTTGCCTCTTCGTGGACGATGGTGATGGGCGTGCGCGCCGCCACCCTCAACCAGAAGCGGGCCTTGGTGGCATGGCTGGTGGCCACCTTCATGGGCGGCATCGGCTTCTTCACTGTCAAGAGCATCGAGTACGGCACCAAGTTCGAGCACGGTCTCTACCCGATGAAGTGGAATTTGTACTACCCGCTGGACTCCACCCGGGCCGAAGTCTCCATCCCCAATCCGGCCAACCCAAGCGAGATGCTTTCGGGCAGCCTGAATTTGTCCAACGAAAAATATTGGAAGGACCACGGTTTGACCTGCCGTCAGGTCCAGTTGGCCTGCATTGATCATTTGGAGCACGATCCGTCGATGCACATCATCGAGCACGCGGAAGGCGCCATGCATGGGGAAACAGGCCATTCCGGGCATGCCGCCGGACATGAATCCAAGGATGGTTCTGCGGAAATCACCGAACTTGCCGCCCCCGCCTTGGTGACTGGCCGCCCCGAAGGCTTCGGCAGCAACGCCCAGGCCCGCGTGGCGCCCCATCCGGCCGGCACGGCCGCCCTCCAGACCAAGGATGGCGCGGACACCGCCCCTTCGCTCGCCCAGCAGTTGGGCACCCCCGACATCCGCACCAAGCACCATGAATTGCGTTACACGCAGATTTCGCCCGAGGAGCAGGACCGTGTGTACATCTTCTTCAGCATTTATTACTTCATGACCGGCTTGCACGGCCTGCACGTGGCCATCGGCATGGCGATCATCCTGTGGCTCATCATCAAGGCGGCCAAGGGCCACTTCAGCGCCGAATACAATGCCCCGGTGGACATCGGCGGCCTTTACTGGCACTTGGTGGACTTGATCTGGATCTTCCTGTTCCCGTTGCTGTACCTGATCCATTGAGACGCCCGCCGGGCCGACTTCCGATTTTCATTCCCCATTACGGATTTTGAACGCCATGTCCCACTGTGACACCCCCGCCGACGCCGGCCATTGCCATGCCCAAGATGACGATCATGGGCACCATGTGGTCTCTTGGAAGTTGCTCACCGCCATTTTTGGCGTGCTGATGGTCCTGACCATCATGACCGTGGCCGCCATCCAGATCGACCTGGGTTCGCTCAACATCGTGATCGCCATGGCCATCGCCGTGGTCAAGGGTTCGCTGGTTGTTTACTACTTCATGCACCTGAAGTGGGACCGCGCCTTCCATGCCCTGTGCATCCTTCTGGCCATCGCCTTCGTGGGCATCATGATCGGCTACACGCTGATCGACACCGACCAGTTCAAGAGCAACATCCATGCCGCCGATGTGGCCGCCAAGCGCGCCGCAACGAAGTAAAATCCCCCAGGCAGACAAAAAACGCGCTTTGGCGCGTTTTTTTTGTAATCGGCATGGCGTGCCGGCGTCTTTTGGCCGATGGCGGATTTTCTCCGGCATTTCACACCTTTTTCGGTCCGTTTGCATGCCCTCACCCTCCCGCCCGTCGTCCGCGCCCCTGTTCCTATCGCTGGTCCTGTGCGCCCTGGGCCTTGTCGCCCTGGCTTGCGTGGTCGCCGGGGTCGCGCAAAAGGCCTCCCGCAACGGCGCCACCGCTTTTGCCCATGTGCGCCTGCCCGCCCCGCCCACCCTGGCCGAGCGGATCGGCGCGCGGGGCATGGCGTCGCGCGGGCAGGCCGTGTTCGAGGCCCAGGCCTGCGGCGGCTGCCACGGCAAATTCCTCGAGGGCGGCGCCGGCCCCTGCCTGACCGATGCCGCCTGGATCAAGGGCTCCCGCGACGAGGACATTCTCAATTCCATCAACGCCGGTTCGAATGAGAAAGGCATGCCCGCCTTTGCCAATACGGTGAGCGAAGACGACAAGGCCGCCCTGATCGCCTTCATCCGATCGCGCGACCAAGGCTTGCGCCAAGTGGCCTACCGGGTTTACGACAGCCGCGGGGAATGGAAGCAGCTGCCCGACTTCAGCCAGCTCAAGCCCGCCGCCGAAGGCGTGCTCAAGGACGACGAGCAACTCTCGGTGGCCCGCTTCGGGCGCAAGGTCAACTTCGGCGCCGTCTGCACCGCCCGCCTCAAGGTGCCGGCGACCGGCACCTACACCTTCCATCTGGGCTCCGACGACGGCTCCGCCCTGTATGTGGACGGCCAA